>JAWWAT010000263.1:0-5488 GCA_033721635.1 Marinobacter sp.
ATCTGGAAATCCAGGGCAGGACCGACCCATTCAACGGCATCCACGGTGCCACGTTCCAGGGCGGTATACAGCTCACCGGGCGGCAGGTTGGTCACGGCAACCCCCAGCTCGGACATCACCTCGCCGGCAAAGCCGGGAGTGCGCATCTTCAGACCCTTCAGGTCTTCCAGCGAGTTGATTTCCTTGCGGAACCATCCACCCATCTGGTTGCCTGTGTTACCGCCCGGGAAGGACAGCATGCCGTAGGGCTCATAGACTTTCCGCATCAACTCCATGCCCTCGCCGTGGTAGAACCAGGCGTACATTTCAGGCGCAATCAGCCCGAACGGGATGGTAGTGAAGTACATGGCGTTCGGGATGGTGCCCTTGTAGTAGTAGGACGCAGTGTGCCCCATGTCGTACTGGCCGTTGCGCACCAGATCAAAAATCCCGAACGGCGCCTTGTGCTTGTTGGACGGATCTATGCGAATCTTCAAACGGCCGTCCGACATGGTTTCTGCCATGTCCGCCATATGCTGAACCGTCTCTCCCAGTACCGGAGAGTTGGGCCCCCAGGTTTGCGCAAGGCGCAAGGTATAGTTTTCCTCGGCCACCGAGGACACGCTGAACACAGTAGCCGCAGCGGCCACGGCCGCAAGCAGTGTTTTCCGGATTGTCATTGTGTTGGCTTCCATTATTGTTGGTATGAAAACAGGTATTTCTTTCGCGCAACCATCATAGCTTCCTCATGGTATTCCGCCAATCGGCAGACCACCATGAATCGGGCTCAGACCTTGAACTGACCGACCAGGTCCCGAAGGCTCTCACCCAGGCGCGCCAGTTCGTGGCTGGCTTCGTTGGTCTGGTTTACGCCGGTATCACTGCGCTGGGCAGCATCGACAATGCGGACGACGTTCTGGTTAATCTCTTCGGCAACCTGGCTCTGCTGCTCTGAGGCTGTGGCGATCTGGGTTACCTGATCATGAATCTTGCCAACTGAGGTCTCGATGGTTCGCAACGCGCTGGTTGCATGGTTGATCCTTTCGACGGTTTCCGTCGAGCGGTTGCGTGATTTGTTCATCCGCTCAACCGATGCCTTCGATTCAGTCACAAAGCCGTCAATCATGGTGCGAATCTGATCAGCCGACTCGGCACTGCGTTTCGCCAGCTGACGTACTTCATCGGCAACCACCGAGAAGCCACGTCCATGCTCACCAGCCCGGGCGGCTTCGATCGCCGCATTGAGAGCCAGCAGGTTGGTCTGTTCGGTCACCGCGTGGATGACGTCCAGTACCTGCTGGATCTCGTCGGACTTTTCCGCCAGAGCGTTGATGCTGCGGGCCGTGTCCTCAATCTCTTCGGACAGCTTGTTCACCGCGCCCTGGGCACTGCTGATGGTTTCGCCACCCTCCCGAGCCATGCGATCGGCGTCTGAGGCAGAACTCTCAACTTCATTGGCGTTGCCGGAAATCTGCTGAATAGTGGCAGCCATTTCGTTAATCGCTGAGGCAATCTGGTCGGTCTCTGAGCCCTGCTCCTGAACCGAAGCCCGGGTTTCATTGGCCACCCGGCTGAGCTCTTCCGCGGCGGACGCCACCTGATCCGTCGTCGCGCCAACCTCACGCATGGTGTCCTGGATCTTGACCACAAAGGCATTGAAGCGCCGGCCGAGCTCGGCCAGTTCGTCATTACCCTCGTCTGGCAGGCGCTGGCGCAGATCACCCTCGCCGTCGGCAATTTCCTGCATCATATTGCTGACGTTCTTCAGCGGCCGGGTCACGCTGCGACCCACGAAGATGCCGATTACCAGGGCAATAATAACCACCAAGACAGTGACCAACAGGATAAAGCCAAGGGCTTCCGCCATCCCGGCCTCGATTTCCTCGCGAGCTGCCGCCACCTGGCGATCAATATCGGTAATGTAGACACCAGCACCGATCATCCAATCCCAGTCCGGAATGATCGTGGAATAGGACATCTTGGGTTCTTCATTGCCGGATGCGGGGTTCACCCAGTCGTAACCGTAGAAGCCATCACCTCGAGCGGCGGCGAACAGATCGGCCACCAGCCCCCTGACAACGGGACTCTTGGTCGGCCCTTCTTTAGAGGGGTCTGGAGCATAGGCAAGGTTGTACACATCCCGGGTATAGGCAAAAACGTAGTTGGTTTCATCAAAGCGGATCGAACGCAAACGCGACGCCGCTGCTTCCTTTGCCTCCTCCTCACTCATCGACGGGTCATTTTTTGCCTCGAGCACCACGGCCTCTGCCGCATCAATCAGATTCTGAAGCCCCGTCTTCCGCGCTTCCAGCAGGCTACTCTCCAAACGCTTGAGTTCGGCTTCTCCATTGGCCTGAATCTGGCTGACGGTAATCCAGGCAAGAGTCGCCGCCGTAACAAGTACCGGGACCAATACGGCCACCAGTAAGCGCGTTCGAATTTTTAACCGACTCAGAACATTCATCGTACCGGACTCCGTGGGGATTGCTGTTTCTGGGAATTATCCACAGACCACGCCAGGTGATCTGTTTTAGTTTGTTAAGAGAAATTTCAGCGCGCGCCCTGATGCGCCTGGGCTTTGCCAGCCAGACGGGGCTTCCGCCAATGTTTTCAGATAAGTAGAGTAACGGCAGTAACGTAAATGTCTTGAGCAAGCGTTAGACTAAAGGACCACGACGAAGGTAGGCCAATGAAGCACCTGTTTCTGGTACGCCATGCCAAATCCAGCTGGGCCGATGAAACGCTCTGTGACCGGAAGCGGCCACTGAACGCCCGGGGCGAAAGCCAGCTGGCACCTCTGGGCAACGCTCTGAAAGCAGCAGGCGCGCTCAAGGGCGGGATCTTCAGCAGTGATGCCACCCGCGCCATCGCCACACTTGACGGAGTAGTGCCTGACACAGCTGCTCGCGAGCGCTGCCAATCTCTTGCCGAGCTGTACACCTTTGACTACCGGCGCCTGCTTGCCTGGCTGGAACATCGGGACGATGATTCCGGAATCACGCTTGTGGGGCACAATCCTGCCTTGCTGGAACTGGCCCAGTGCCTGTTGAAACAACCTCCCGAACAGTTACCCACGGCCAGCTTTATTCACATACGGCTGTCGATCAAACACTGGCACCAGATTGGTAAGGGCAAAGGCAAGCTGGTGGCTCTGATGACGCCACAGGATTACAGCTATGCCCACTTCGAACGGAA
The DNA here is from genome assembly GCA_033721635.1 of Marinobacter sp. GTDB lineage: Bacteria > Pseudomonadota > Gammaproteobacteria > Pseudomonadales > Oleiphilaceae > Marinobacter. Next base: position 3,175 of record JAWWAT010000263.1, read on the forward strand.
ACTGAAAAAGAAAGCCAGAACCGAGGGAGACGACCCGGCAAGGGACATCCCCAAGGCCCTTCACCACCAACATGACCGGCTACGGCAACTGGAGCGTGGCGTTATCCTCGGTCTGGATGACGAATTCCTGCACCAATACCGGATTGCGATTCGACGCAGCCGGGCCATTGCCGAATCGGTGCAGGAAGTGACCGGTGACAAGGCGCTGGCAAAAGCGGTTAAAACCCTGAAACGTCATGCCCGGGCGACGGGACCGTTACGCGATCTGCATGTTTTTCTCCAGGACTTGCCCAATTTGTGTGGCGACAACTCGGAAATCCGGGCAGCCCTGCAGATCTGGTTCGAACAGGAAGCCGCCAACCGCCACAAAAAACTGGTCAAGCGCCTGCAGAGCAAGCGCTATCACGACAGCATGGAGCACTGGCTGAACCTCATCGAGTCCCGGAAGTTCCAGAAGTTGGCGGAGACGCTGAGGGCAAAAGACATCCGAAAGGCGGTGGAAAGTCGTATAAAAATGTTCAACAAATTGACCGCTGAGCTGATGCACACCTCCCCGGATGAGGATGTCCATCGGCTTCGCAAGCAACTCAAACGAATCCGTTACCTGATGGAGCTGGACTCGAGAACCTGGAAGTCCGAGCTGAAAACGATGAAAGCACGCCAAAAGCTGTATGGCCGCTTCCAGGATCTCCATGTTCAGATCGAGCTGCTTGACCAGTTCCGAAAGGCGGCCCCGGAGGTCTTACCCGCCGCCCTCGACGGGATCCTGGAAACCCTGGAAGAGCGTAAAGCGGACGCCCGGAAACAGATTCTGACCCTTGGAGGACTCGATGGAGCCCCGTTATGACACCCTGTTTTACGACGGACAATGCCCACTATGCGCCAGGGAGATTCGCACCTTGCGCAAACTTCAGCGTGGCAATCTGATCTTCGCGGACATCCACGAACAGCGTGACGGCGGAACCAGCCTGCCAAGCCATGAAGCCCTACTACGACGCCTGCACCTGATGACCTGGACCGGGGAGTGGGTCATCGGGCTGCCTGCAAACGTTCGAGCCTGGTCCCACACGCCCTTTGGCTTTCTGTTCAAGCCCCTGCTGTGGCCCGGCATCTTCCAGATCGCCTCCCGTATCTACGGGCGATGGGCAGACAAGCGCTACGAGCGCAAATACGCTTGTGCCATTGGTAACAACAAGGCGGCTTAATCATCCAGGGTCGGCTTCCAGTCAGACGGCGCACCTTCGTCGCATTTACGGCACTCAAGCTCAAACCCGAGCATGGATGCCCGCCCCTCTTCCGTCGTCACCCATGGGCGGTTAACCCAGGGCGGCGTGTGGCGCACATGCTGATTATGCCCGCACGCTAACTGGGCCACCCAGTGGTCCTCTTCGTCCTTGTGATAGCCTGTAATGGGTTGCTTCATCCGACCTCCTTCGTACATATGCGGGTGACTCGCTGCAGCCCAATCACCTATCCTCTGGAATAACCTTATTCCATAAGTTTGAGGAGCTCAGCCATGAAAACTGCCCACGACCTTGTAGAAGCCGCCAAGAAAGACATTCAGGAAGTGCCCCTGGATCAGGCGGACGATGCCATCAAGAATGCCGATCTTCTGCTGGATGTGCGTGACGCGGATGAGTACCGGGCCGGTCATATACCGGGCGCGGTAAACATTTCCCGTGGTCTTCTGGAGTTCAAGTTTACCAATGATCCTGCATTCGAAAGCCGCGACATGAACATCGTCTGCTACTGCAAGACGTCCGGGCGGGCCGCATTAAGCGCCAAAGCCCTGCAGGAAATGGGCTATATGCATGTGCAGTCGATCGCCGGCGGATTTGATGCCTGGCAGGAAGCCGGCAAACCGGTCGCCAAGCCGGAACTGCCCTCGTTCGAGTAATGGGCGCCTACAGGCAGCAGGCCTTGTACTTCCTGCCGCTGCCACAGGGGCAGGGGTCGTTACGACCGGGCTTCAACTGGCCCTCGCTGGTGTCTCCCCGAAGGTAATACCAGCGACCCTGCTCCCGAACGAAATCGGATTTTTCCTCGAGAAATCCCCAGCCCTTGCCCAGACGGTAGAGGGCACGGAAATGAACCGTCCCGCGATCGCCTGACTCACTGGTGTCGAGAATCTGTAAACCGGACCAATCCGGCGAGTCTTCCAGAGTCAGGGTCTCCGGTCGCGAGCTCTGATGCCAGGTGGTCTGCAGATAATCCGGCAGATTGAGCACGAAGGCTGCGTAACGGGACCGCATCAGCGCCTCCGGCGATGGTGCCGGGTCGCCCTGATGGAAGGGCCGGCAGCATTCAAGGTAGG
>JAWWAT010000264.1:0-5478 GCA_033721635.1 Marinobacter sp.
CGGCGGGCTATAGAGTGCTGCCATTTTGTAGCGCGAGGAAAAGAACAGTCCGGCCAGCTCCCAGTTGCCCAGGTGCGGCGCCAGAAGAATAAGGCCCTTGTCACCGGCCATGGACTTGTCGATCAGCTCCAGCCCCTCGGTTTCCCGGATCAGGCCAAGGCATTTCTCCACCGGCCACTCCCACATCAGAGGCACCTCAAGCATGGTCATTCCGGTCTGGGCCAGGGATCTCTTAGACATGACCGCACGTTCGGTGTCTGAAAGCTCGGGGAGACATATGGCGAGGTTTGTGTCTGTTACCTGGCGGGACTTGGTGGGCAGTCGCCACACCAGATAACCCACGAAACGACCCACTCGCTGGGCGCCGGCAAGGGATAACAAGCCAGCAATCCTGAGCAGCCCGGCAATGACGAAATACTTGAGCTTGCTCATTTGCGGCCGTACCGATCCTCGTAACGGACAATGTCGTCCTCGCCCAGGTAGGAGCCTGACTGGACTTCGATCAGCTCCAGGTCGATGACGCCCGGATTCTCCAGCGAGTGCACCTGGCCAACCGGAATGAAGGTGGATTGGTTCTCGGTAACAAGGTAGGTTTTCTCGCCATTGGTGACCCGGGCGGTGCCACTGACCACGATCCAGTGCTCAGCGCGGTGGTGATGCATCTGCACAGAGAGCTTTGCGCCGGGTTTTACCGTGATGCGTTTGACCTGATAGCGGGCGCCGTTGTCGATGGAATCGTACACACCCCACGGCCGGTAGACTTCACGATGGTTCATGTGTTCATGGCGGCCATCGGTTTTGATCCGCTCCACCACTGTTTTGACGTCCTGAACGCTGTCTTTATGGGCAACCAGCAGGGCATCCTTGGTTTCGATAACCACCAGGTTGTCCACGCCAACCGTTGCTACCAGTCGGCTATCCGCACGGACCAGCGTGTTCGCGGTGTTATGGGTAATCACGTCGCCGGTCAGGCTGTTGCCGTCCGAGTCTTTGTCACTGACCTCCCAAAGCGCGGACCAGGAGCCAATATCGCTCCAACCGGCATCCAGTGAGACCACCGCGGCCTTGTCGGTCTTCTCCATGACGGCGTAGTCCACAGATTCTGAAGGGCATTCCGCGAATCGCTCGGCGTTAATCCTGGTGAAGTGCAGGTCATCGGCAGTATCTGCAATGGCGGCGCGGCAAGCGGCCAGGATATCCGGCCGGTGGGTTTCCAGCTCCTCAAGGTACCGACGGGCACCAAACAGGAACATCCCGCTGTTCCAGAGGTACTCGCCGGAATCCAGGTAGCCATTGGCGGTCGCCTGGTCCGGTTTTTCGACAAACTTGTCCACCAGGTAGCTGTCGGGGCCCAGCTCCGTACCACGATGAATGTAGCCGTAGCCGGTTTCCGGATGGTTCGGGACAATGCCGAAGGTAACCAGTTTGCCTTCCCGACCGAGAGGAATGGCTTTCTTCACTCCTTCCTGAAAGGCGGTAACGTCCTTGATGAGGTGGTCCGCTGCCAGTACCAGCATCAGGGGATCAGCGTCGCCGCTTTCTGTTGCCTCTGTCAGCTGCAATGCTGCCAGTGCGATCGCAGGCGCTGTATTCCGGCCGCAGGGCTCAAGAATGATCCGCGTATCTTCGTGGCCGGATTGTCGCATTTGTTCCGCGGCCAGGAATCGGTGCTCCTCGTTGCAGATCAGAAGAGGGTTAGCTGCGTCCATGCCCTCAAGCCGCGCAACGGTGGCCTGTAACATCGACAGGGGACCGTTGGTCAGTTTCAGGAACTGTTTCGGATTCAGCTGGCGCGACATCGGCCAAAGACGTGAGCCGGTACCGCCAGCCATAATGACGGGGTGAATCATGTGCGCACTCCGGTTTGTGAAAGCTGCCAGTTATGCAGATAAAAATTGGCAGTTATGGTACCACGGAGCATGGCTCTATTTTATCTTAAGCGTTGGAAATCTTCCCAAGAAAAGCCCTGATTATCCTGCTCCCAGGCCAATCTTGACTGGAAACGGGCGAGCTTTCTGGAAATGTAATGATTACTCCAGCCAGGGATCGTGGCCAATGCCTGTGGAATGGCCGGTGCGCCCAGTCCGTCAATCAGAAACAGCTCGGGCCGCCCTGAGCGATCCGTGACCACCAGATTGTGGGGTAGCAGGTTGCGAGTGAGAATTCGCGTGTCTGTCAGCCAGGCTTCGAATCGGTGAGTGGCTGCCTTGAGCTCAGGGGTGAGTTCGCGATTCCGGATTAGCGATTCGAGAGTCGGGGCAACAGAGCCATCGGCGCACCGAATGAGTTCGCTCGCGTTTGCCTGGCCGAGGCTGGTTTCAACGCTGCCGTAGAATCGCGGCAGATGAGACCATAGGGTGTTCTCATCGCCTGTCCGGGTCAGTTGAAGGATGGCTGGTTGCCTGTGAGCTTTCAGCTCTTGCGCGTTGTCGTTCAGACGAGAGGTGCCAAGCAGGCGTTTAATGGGAGACTGTCTTAGGTAGCGGGCCTCGATGTTCTCGGGGCGGATCACCTTCAGACATAGGCACGGATTGGCCGGGTGCTGAAAACAGTAACGGTTATAGCCTTGTGCAAACGGTTTTTCGTTGGTTAGGTTCACTGTGGCCATGGAGATGCAACTTTGATGAATCAATGTGAGTATTATGCCTGGTTGGATGGTAGAAGTGGGTTAAACAGGACAAAGCTCTATGAGAGGCGCTATTGCCTACGGCGATTGTAATACTGAGGGACTGAAGGCTACCCGAATAAAGGTTTGGCCGGAAATTGTTGGCGATGCACTTTCTCTGGAGCTAAGAAATTGTGGGCACACGATGAGCACTACTCGTGAACTGCTGTTTTATAACCGCGATTATCCGGCGCTAGAGTACTCCTTGGCATTTGTCCAATACGGATTGGTCGATTCATGGCTGACATTCAGGGGCGCTCCTTACGTTCTTTACTACCCGGACAGTCCTCGGCGCAAACTTGCCAGGAAGGTTGTGAAGAAATTCAAGAAATGGGCCCGTGCGTGGCACCTTCAGGAGCGGTTCGGAGCGGTGGAGCAGGTTCCGCTTATTGAATACGCTAACAATATTGAACGAGTGATGGCATCAGCGCCCGAAACCGTCTTCGTACTTGTCGCGACGCCTCCTAACCTTGACGAGCCTCGCAACCCCCGGATCAAAAAATACAACGGAGCTCTGTACAAACTAGCTGCGAGCAATTCCAATGCTGTTTACGCCGATGCTTTTGCCGATCTCTGGTCTGTTCGGGATAGATCATTGATGGATGACGGAACCCACCTCACTCAGTTTGGTCACGAGCTCGTTGCAGCCCGGGTTTTTGAAGCTCTGAGAGAGTCACCTTTCAAGCCTGATAAACCGCAACAATAGCATCGGTCATCGCATCGACAGTCAGGTGGTTATTCGCATATTCGAAGAGTCCCTTCTGGCTTTCTTTGAACCGATGGAGATCTTTGAGTGCAGATACAAGTCGGTCGGCAATTGCCTCTGCAGAAAAGTCTCTGGTCAGAGCGGTTGCGGGAAGCAGCTCCTGACAGCCGGACACAGGCGTTGATAAGACGGGACAGCCAGCAACAAGAGCCTCTGCCAATACGTAAGGAAAACCTTCGCGTTCAGAGCTTATGACCAAGAGATCCGCGTGTTGAAGAATATCGCCGATATTCTCATGGAAGCCGGCGAACGTTACTGAGTTGGTCAGACCTTTGGAACTTGTCATTGCGACCAACCGGCTCTTTAGACTTCCTTCACCAAATACTGTCAGGTGGGCCTGGGGAACGGTCTTTCGTACGCGTTGCCAGGCTTGAAGAAGTTTGTCGAAACCCTTTACTGCTTCGAGTCGACCGGCAGCAACAACTTTGATGTCGCCCTTAAAGGGGAAAGCGGCCGAGGAACTTTGTTGCCGGCTAACGCCGTTAAAGATCAGATGCTTGTTGGGATTATGGGTCTGGTCGTAAATCGCCTGGCTCACTGCAATAACTTTATCCAGATCCTCGAATATCCTGGTACTGGACTTGGTTCCATGAATGGTACCAACGGCTTGCCAGTGGGCCTGTTTTGTTTTTGCCGCAAGATTTGCTGCTTTGTTGCCGTGTGCGTGTACGACATCAGGTCTTATGCGAAGCAGAGTGCGCTGAATTTTCCAGCGAAGCCAGAGATTCTTGCGACCGAGGGACATCGGGCAGGGGTGAAAACGGACGCCGGCAGGGAACTTATCCCGGTAGGTTTTATGGCCCAGGACATGGACGCTGTGTCCGCGTTCCGCCAGTGCGCCCGCAAGATCCGCAGTGTGCTGTTCCATGCCACCCCAGGTGGTTCCGGGTGTGCCGATCAGAAGGGCAATGGTCAATTGGGCGGGGGACGTCATGATCGGCCGTCGGCGCTTTTCAGCACCTTCTCATAAACCTGCAAGGTTGCTTCGGTTTGTGCTTCCAACCGGAACCGGTAGGGTATCTCGATGGCCGGTGGTTTGGCTTTCATCAGCCGGGAAACCACCTTGGCAAATTCTTCCACGTCGTCCGGTGCCACCAGGCCATCTCGGAAGCATGCCTGCAGGGTTTCCGCCGCCCCGCCACGATTATAGGCCACCACCGGTGTTCCGGAGGCCAGGGCTTCGGTAACCGTCCGGCCAAAGGGCTCGGGTTTGGTGCTCATGTGGCAGACCACGTCGGCAAGCAGATACAGGTTGGTCATGTCGTTGCGCTGGCCCAGAAAGCTCACCTTGTCGGTCAAATCCAGGCGGGACCGCTCCTTCTCCAGTTCATCCAGAAAGTGTTCCTTACCGGGTTCCGCGCCGCCCACGATAATGCCGTGGCAATCGGGCCGCTCCTGTACCAGTTCTGCCATCATCGTCAGGAAATCCAGTTGGCCTTTCCAGCGGGAAATGCGCCCGGGCATCATGATGATTTTCTTGCCAGCTAGCTGAGGATACTGACGGAACCAGCGGTCCAGCCATTGCTGTGGGAGCTCGCGCTGGTGAAAGGCATCCACATCCACGCCCCGCTGAATGACCGTCAGCTTTTCCTCGGGGACCGGGTAGTTGTTTATCACGTAATCCCGCACGCACTGGGATACAGCAATGATGTGATCGGCGCGGGTCATGATGGCGCTGTAGGGTGTTACCGAGTACATGCCGTGGAACGTGGAGACAACCGCCGGGCGCTCGAGTCTCGGGATGCTTTTCAGGGCCAGGAAGATAATCCAGGCGGGCATGCGCGAGCGGACATGGACGATGTCGGGCTTCAGTTCGAGAAGCAGTTTTCGCATCGGCAGGATTTGGCCGAAGGACGCCGGATTTTTTCGGTGAATGGGCATGAAAATGTGCTTTGAACCCTGTCCCCGCAGTTGTTCCGCCATGGGGCCACCCTTGGAGACGACAAAGGATTCGTGGCCGCGTTTGACGAGGTCTGCGGCGAACTCTACGGTGCCTCTCTCCACACCGCCGCTGTAGAGCGCTGGAAGTGCCTGGAGAATTCTCAAG
>JAWWAT010000265.1:0-5445 GCA_033721635.1 Marinobacter sp.
TCGGTCTGGGCCATTTTCAGCAGGCGTGATTCGGATTGCTCCCGGGTGATCTCGTAAATATGAGAGAACGCGAGAATCGTCAGGGACATCAGCCCCATATTGGCAATGGGCAGCGGCTGTATCATCTCTGGAGCATCGTGGTATTTGAAGAAGAAAATGACGGCGGCCGTACCCATAAAAATGGCGGATACCAGAAGTCCTGCACGTCGACCCATTAGAAGGTGAGAAAGGATGGGGATCAACAGCACCCAGGCGAAAACGGTTGTTGTGGCCCGGGGTGACGTGAGGGCGAACATCATGGTGATGCAGAAGGGCAGGATGAACGCCAGAATCCAGCGTTCAAGGTGTTTGGTGTTGCCGATTGCCCAAAAAATAAAAACCGAGTAGCACGCCATGCCCAGCTCGGCAAAGGCCAGGGGATAGTTCTCTCTCTGGACGTTGAGGGTGAAAAAAAGCAGACCGCTGATTGCTGTGAGGATCAGCAGCGTTTTTAGCACGGCTTTGCGGTACGGACGGGCAAGGTGCTTCTGTGATTCCCTATAGCTTTCCATGGGTCTGGTCTGGGTATCCGGAGCGCTGGAGCGATATGTATAAAGAGAATGCACATACCGCAGGATTCGGCTATTAGAGCAGAAATCAGGCAGTGTAGCCTTTGGTCTTCGACTAAAGTCTACATCTCAAAGGTTCCTTAACGGGTCGGCCAGTAACGTTGCATCTCGACGAACAGGAACGAAGCACTCCAGGTGATCAGCACCAGCCCGGCCAGTGCTTCGATGCCGGTGAGAAAGCGCAGGACACCGAAGGGTTCGATATCGCCGTAGCCGAGGGTGGTGAAGGTGGTGAAGGAAAAGTAGGCGCAGTCGAGGATGCTGCCGCTGAAATTGCCAGTCAAATGGCCCCAGCCTTCGGCGTGGTGCATGAAATAGAAGGCACTGGCAAAGATCCAGACTTGCAGGGTGTGGGCGGCCAGAACGCCAAACACCGCGGCAATCAGACGGAAGCGGTGGCTCTGGCGCATTTTCGACAGGAGCCCGCTTAAATTAATGAGAACTTCGTGATGTATCAGGACCACGACGGCAACGATTAACGCGTTGATGAACGTTGCGTTGAGGAGATTGACATGATGTTCTACTGCCAAGACCGATTTGCTCCGTTGCCATGAGTAAAAAAACGCTGCGTAAAATTGACGCAGACGTTCGCTTGTTCGATCCGAAAACGAGCCCTGATTGTATAGTAGTCTTAACCTGACAGCCCGATGGGCTCTATTTACCTTAGCTGGCCTGCAAGTAATGTCCAAACGACTCATTCCCCTGTTGATTCTCGCCGTCGGTATCGCCGGTTTCATGATTCTCAAAATGACCCGCCCGGAGCCTGCAGAGGTCAGTGCCACCGAGCGCAGTTGGCGTGTTCAGGTTCAGGAGATTGAGCCGGGTACGCATACGCCGGTGCTGCCCCTTTATGGCGAAGTATTGGCGCCGGAACAACTGACGGTGACGGCAACTCTGGCCGGTCGGATCAGTGCCAGACCGGTGACTGAGGGGAAGCGGGTCAAAGAAGGCGAGCTTCTGGTTGCTCTGGACGATGCCGATATCCAGCCAGCCCTGGCTCAGGCTGAAGCACAGGTCAAAGACCTCGAAGCCCAGATTCGATCGGAACAGGTCCGTTACCAGAACGATCGGTCGGCGCTGGCCAGTGAAAAGGCCATTCTGGACAACGCCCGCCGGCAACTCGAGCGCACCAGGTCGCTGGTGAACCGCAACCTGGCTTCCCGCGAGGCGTTGGAGGCGGCCACGGACGCTGCTGCCAGGGCAGAACTGACGGTAAATAACCGGCAGCGAGCGATCGAAGAGCATCCGGCGCGGCTTCAGAGCCTTGAGGCGAAACTGGCGCAGGCGGAGGCAAATCTGCTGAGTACGCGACGGGATGCCGAGCGGGCCCGTATGGTTGCGCCGTTTGATGGCATCGTTACCGATATCCGGGTCGCTGAGGGTGACCAGGTCAGCCGCAATGAGCCTCTGCTCTCACTCTACCCGGTGGATGGCCTGGAACTCAGGGCACGGGTTCCAGAGATGTTTCGTGGCGAGCTGCTGGAGGCGCTGGAGCGCGGTGAAACCCTGACGGCCACCAGCGAAGGTGCTCAGCATCGGTTCCGGCTTGCCCGGTTCGCTGGCACCAGCGACCCCTCCGGTACCGAAGCCATTCTTGAGCTGGAGGGTGAGGCCCGGGGCATACGACCGGGTGGCCTGATGCCCGTTACGTTGGAGCGGGCGGCACGCAGCAATACCGTGTCGATTCCATTCAGTGCCCTCTATGGTGCCGACAGCGTTTACCTGTTGTCGGCAGACGGCCGGATGAACCGGGCCCGAATCGAGCGTATTGGCGAAGCCCTGGGCAGCAATGGCGAGCGTCGTCTCCTCGTCGCTGGAGAAGCTCTGGTTCCCGGTGCGCAATTGATCACCACACACTTGCCTAACGCGATCACCGGTCTGAAGGTGGACGCCGCTGATTCTGGAGCAGCGGAGCAATGAGGCGGAAAAAGGGCGTCATTGGTTTTTTTGTTCATCACCGGGTCGCAGCCAACCTGGTGATGCTGGTCATGCTGCTCGGTGGTGTGCTGGCCCTGACCCGCATGAACATCCAGTTCTTCCCTACCTTCGCCCTGGATGTGGTCAGTGTTCGGGTGGTCTGGAGTGGAGCGTCTGCAGAAGACGTCGAGCAGGGCATTACCAACCCATTGGAACAGCGTCTGCGCAGCGTGGATGGTTTGAAAAAAATGACCTCCACTTCGGCCCAGAGTGTGTCGTCCATAACGCTTGAATTCGAGGAAGGCACCAATCCAATCCAGGCCCTGGATGATGTTCGCCAGCAGGTGGACGAATTCACCAATTTCCCGGCCGAGGCTGAAGAGCCGCAGGTGACCCGGATAGAGCGTTACGAGCCGGTGGCCCGGTTGCTGATGGTTGGTGATGTTGATCGAAGCGAGCTGAGGCAACTGGCCTACCGTTTTGAAGATGAACTGCTCCAGCGCGGCATCGACCGGGTGTCGATTCGGGGCTTGCCGGAGCAGCAGATCAGCATTGATGTTCCAGTGGAGAGGTTGGAGCCCCTGGGGCTGTCATTGGAGCAGATTGCCGAGCGCGTGGCGGCGATTTCCCGGGATCTGCCTGCCGGCATGATGGCGCAGCAGGATGCTACCCGGGAACTTCGGGCCGTGGAGCAGCGCCGAAGCCCCCAGGAGTTTGAGAACATTCCGGTGCTCAGCGGCGAGCGGATCCAGCTCAACCTGGGCGATGTGGCGATTATCCGGCAGGAAGCCCGTGAGAGCCAGGTGACCCTTGAGAAAGACGGCAAGCCGGCGGTTGAACTTCAGCTGCAGCGATCGGAAAACGGCAATTCGCTGGAAGCGGCCAAAGTATTGGAGAACTGGCTGGCGGATACTCGCCCGGTGCTGCCGCCGACGGTGGAGTTGGAAGTATACGACGAGACCTGGCAACTGCTGGACGATCGTATTTCGCTGCTGGTGAAAAACGGTCTGGGTGGTCTGGTGCTTGTTATCTGTCTGCTGTACCTGTTTCTGCCGGGTCGGGTGGCCCTGTGGGTGGCTGTCGGCATTCCCACGGCGTTTCTGGCAGCCATGGCCGTGCTCTGGCTGATCGGTGGCTCCATCAACATGATTTCCCTGTTTGCGCTGATCATGGCATTGGGGGTGATCGTGGACGACGCCATTGTGGTGGGCGAGGATGCCGATGCCCATGCGCGGATGGGGGAGGAATCCATCTATGCCTCGGAAGGTGCAGCGAAACGCATGGTCTGGCCGGTGCTGGCCTCGTCGCTGACCACCGTTGCCGCCTTCATGCCCCTGTTGGTGGTGGGTGGTGTCATCGGCAATATCCTGGGCGATATACCACTGGTAATGATCTGCGTTCTGGTCGCCTCACTGCTTGAGTGTTTTATCGTGCTGCCGGCACACCTCCGCCATGCCTTTGTGCCACGCCGCAAGATAAAAGCGGGTGAGGCAGAGTCGGAGCCGAAAAAAACCGGCCCGGTGGAGCGTTTCCGGCAGGGCTTCGAGCAGCGTTTTGACCAGTTCCGTGAAGGTCGTTTCCGGCGCTTCTCCCGGTACAGTCTGCAGCACCGGGGCGCCACGGTTGCCAGCGCCCTGGCCCTGGCCATCGTGACCGTTGGTCTGCTGGCCGGCGGTCGTCTGGGGTTCAACTTCTTCCCGACACCGGAGCCCTCGGTTTTCTACGCCAACGCGAGCTTTGTGGCCGGCACTGATCGCGGCACGGTGGATGACTTCCTGACTCAGATGCAGCGAACACTCAATGACACCGAAGAGGCCCTCGGCGGCGACTTTATTCTTCACGCCGTGACCACCCGGGGCGCGACCCAGGGTGCCGAGGGAAGTTCTCGCAGCGGCGACGAGCTGGGCTCGATGATGATCGAGCTGGTGCCCTCCGATCGTCGCTCCGTTCGCAATCCCGAATTCATCACCGAGTGGCGCAGCCGGCTGGAGACGCCGGCCGGGCTGGATAATCTGACCATTTCCGAACGCCAGGCCGGACCACCGGGGCGGGATGTGAACGTGCGGCTGACCGGTGCGAACGCCGAACAACTCAAGCTGGCTGCTGACGAATTGGGCCAGGCGCTTTCCACGCTTCCGGGTGTGCTTGATGTTGAAGACGACATGCCCTGGGGGCGGGAACAGCTGATTTATCAGGTCAGTGCCTATGGTGAGGCACTCGGACTGACCACCTCGGATCTGGGGCGGCAGCTCAGGGCGGCCTTCGATGGCCGTATCGCCCAGATTTACCAGGATGGCCGGGATGAAGTGGAAGTTCGTGTGCAGCTGCCCCAGGATCAGCGCGAGCGCCTGTCGACTCTGTCACGCATCACAATCCGGGTTCCGGACGGACGGTTCGTGCCACTGACACAGGTGATGAACCTGGACCACCGACAGGGCTTCCAGGCGCTACGACATGCAGAAGGGCGGCTGGCGGTCGAGGTGACCTCCGGACTGAACACCCGGGTCAGTACCACCGACCAGATTCTGACCAGCCTTGAAGCAGAAGCGCTGCCCGACATTGCCAGCCGCTACAACGTGCGTTACAGCTTCGAGGGTCGCGCAGCTGACCAGCGGGAAACCCTGGGTGACATGCAAACCGGCCTGGTTATCGGTCTGGCCTTGATGTACGTGGTGCTGGCCTGGGTCTTCGCCTCCTGGAGCTTGCCCCTGATCGTTATGGCCATTATTCCGTTTGCCCTGGTTGGCGCGTTGCTGGGCCACTGGTTGATGGGGCTGCAGCTGACCATCCTTTCCTTGTTTGGTCTGTTCGGTCTGTCCGGGATTGTGGTCAATAACGCCATTATTCTCGTAGCTTTCTACAACCAGCAGCGTAAAAAAGGGCTGGGAATTACCGATGCGCTTAATGAAGCCGCGGTGCA
>JAWWAT010000266.1:0-5413 GCA_033721635.1 Marinobacter sp.
GGTGCCTTGGGAGCAATCATGATGACGTCCAGATCCTTACGCGGAACGATCTGGTTGTAGTGGATAGCAAAACCGTGCGCGAACGCCAGGGTGGCGCCCTGCTGCAGATTCGGCTCGATTTCCGCCTTGTACAGCTGGGCCTGGTACTCGTCCGGCGTCAGAACCATAACCACGTCAGCGGCAGCAACGGCAGAGGGCACGTCGCTGGTCTTCAGGCCATAGGCTTCTGCCTTGGCGATAGAAGAAGAACCCGGGCGCAGACCCACGGTCACGTCGACGCCGGACTCTTTCAGGTTGCACGCGTGAGCGTGGCCCTGGGAGCCGAAGCCGATGATGGCAACTTTCTTGCCCTGGATGATGGAAAGATCGCAATCCTTATCGTAATAAACCTGCATGAGAAACCTCTGTTATTTGTGATGGCCCCAGAGGACCATAATGTTCAAACCCTGTTTGAAATCGTTAAAGGCTGAGCACCTTCTCGCCCCGGGCAATACCGGATACACCGCTGCGCACAACTTCCAGCACACCCGAGGTGCCAACGGCCTGAATAAAGCCGTCCAGCTTCTCGCTGTCCCCGGCCAACTGAACCGTGTAGACGGAGCTGGTCACATCCACGATCTGGCCGCGGAAAATGTCCACCGTACGCTTGATCTCGGCACGCTGGGAACCGGTGGCTTTCAGCTTGACCAGCATCAGCTCACGCTCGATGTGGGCACCTTCGGTGAGATCCACCAGCTTGACGACTTCAATCAGCTTGTTCAGTTGTTTGGTGATCTGCTCGATCACCTTGTCAGAACCCGTGGTAGTCACGGTAAGACGGGACAAAGTCTCGTCCTCGGTTGGCGCCACAGTGAGTGTTTCGATGTTGTAGTTACGCTGGGAAAACAGACCCACGACCCGTGACAGGGCGCCAGGCTCGTTTTCAAGCAAAACAGAAATGATTCGACGCATGATCAGACCCTCTCCGTCTTGCTGAGCCACATATCCTTCATGGAACCCCGGGCAACCTGCATCGGATAGACATGCTCAAAGCGGTCCACGAGAATATCCACGAATACCAGGTCGTCTTTCATGGCCAGCACTTCTTTCAGCTTGGTTTCCAGATCTTCTTTCTTCTCAATCCGGACACCTTTATGGCCGTAGGCCTCTGCCAACTTGATGAAATCAGGCAGCGATTCCATGTAGGACTCGGCATGACGGGACTCGTAGTTCATGTCCTGCCACTGCTTGACCATACCCAGAGCCTGGTTGTTCAGGTTGATGATCTTCACCGGCAGATTGTACTGCTTGCAGGTGGACAGCTCCTGGATGTTCATCTGGATACTGCCCTCACCAGTAATGCAAAGCACTTCATCGTCCGGATGGGTCAACTTGACCCCCATGGCCGCCGGCAAACCGAAGCCCATGGTGCCGAGGCCACCGGAGTTGATCCAGCGGTTGGGCTTGTCGAACTTGTAGTACTGGGCAGCAAACATCTGGTGCTGGCCGACATCGGACGTCACATAGGCCTCGCCGTTGGTCAGGCGACACAGCATCTCGATCACTTCCTGGGGCTTGATTACATCCGGGCTGGTCTCATAACGCATGCCGTGGAATGCCCGCCACTCGTCGATCTGCTTCCACCAGGAAGCGATGGCATCCGCGTCGGGCTTTTCCTTGGCTTCCTTGACCAGCGCCAGCATTTCCTTTAGCACGGCGTCTACCGGGCCAACGATGGGCACGTCTGCATCCACGGTCTTCGAAATCGAAGCCGGGTCGATGTCGATGTGGATGATGCGCGCGCCCGGACAGAACTTCTCGGTTGCGTTGGTAACCCGATCGTCAAAACGGGCACCGACACAGAGAATTAGATCCGAGTGGTGCATGGCCATGTTGGCTTCGTAAGTGCCGTGCATACCAAGCCAGCCAAGATGCTGTTTATCGCTGGCCGGGTAACAACCGATGCCCATAATGGTATTGGTGATGGGATAGCCCAGCATCCGGACAAGCTCCGTCAACTGATCCGAGGCCTTGCCCAGAATAACCCCTCCACCTGCGTAGATAACCGGTCGCTTGGCGGCCAGCATCATGTCGACCGCTTTCTTGATCTGACCGGCATGGCCGCGAATGGCCGGGTTGTAGGAACGCAGCTTGACCTTCTTGGGGTAAGCGTACTCGTACCGTTCATTCGGTGTGGTCATGTCCTTGGGGATATCCACAACAACCGGACCAGGGCGACCGGTGGCAGCAATATAGTAGGCCTTGCGGATAATCTCCGGGATTTCCTCGGGGTGACGGACACTGAGGTTGTGCTTAACCACCGGACGGGAAACGCCCATCATGTCGGTTTCCTGGAACGCGTCCTCGCCAATAAGGGTAGACGCAACCTGACCGCACAGAACCACCATGGGAATGGAATCCATAAAGGCGGTGGCAATGCCGGTGATGGTGTTGGTGGCTCCAGGACCCGAGGTCACCAGTACGGTACCTGGTTTTCCAGTCGCACGGGCATAGCCGTCGGCCATGTGGACCGCCGCCTGCTCGTGCCTTACCAGAATGTGCTTGACTTTGTCCTGCCTGAACAGCGCATCATAAATATGAAGGGCTGCACCACCCGGATAGCCGTATATGTATTCGATACCTTCATCTTGAAGGGACCGGATCAGCATATCGGCGCCAGACAATAACTCCACGATTTTCTACCCTCTTCTACGAGTGAATGAGCCGGGACGGGTCCCGGTTGCCTGGATTCACGGTGTCCATGCTTCTTGTGAAAGCGGAACCGGCTGCTCCTCCACACCTTGTTAAGAGGTTGTCTCCTGGCCAGCCGCCCTCCTGAGGGTTGCGGAGAACGGCCAATCAACGGGTTGCACGTAAGCAACAACCATCCCGCGACGGATGCGCGGCGCGTTCAGTGTGGTAATTGATGGGGGATACTCGCTCGGGATTGCCTGCCGTATTGACCCCAGTCTTCAGGCAATCGGTAATTCTGACAGCGCGAAACTCCCTGTCAATAGCCGCTGCAGGTTTCTGTGCCTATACTCGCCGAAGGTCTGCCATCCTTGACACAAATCCGATACAAAGATTTGAACCAGACAGAAGAAAATCCGCAACACTGGTGGCATGATAGGGAATAATAAGCTGAGAAAAAACGGGCCCGGTTTATCCAGGTTGTCTGCCTGCCCGGGAGCAGTGAACATACGCGAGTAGAGCCATGAACAGAAAAATCCTGACGCTGACCTTATTACTGGCCGTTGTACCAGGTGTCGCCATGAGCGCCTCTGTCTATAAATGGACCGATGAAAACGGGGTTACCCATTTCGGGGACCGACAGCCTACGGGCTCAAAGGCCGAACGAGTCAATGTTCGCTCCGGCACCTCTACCGATGCGTCCGGCAACAGGCAGAGCCCTCAGGAGCGTCTGCAGAATATGCAGGAGCAGCAAGAGAATGAGGCGGAACAGCGCCAGGAAACAGCGGTTGAGGAGGCTCGGAGAAAACAGCGGGAAGCTAATTGCGCGACCGCACGCTCCAATCTGGACGTAATCGACCGCAACGCCCGCATCCGCGTTGAAGAGAATGGCGAGCAACGTTACCTCTCCGAAGAGGAAATCGCCGAGAAACGGGCTGAATTCGAGGAAATCGCCGAAGAGAACTGCGGCCCGGCAGAAGAATAAAGAACAGGCTCGAATGAAAAAGGGGCAGATGGTGTTCCATCTGCCCCTTTTTTATCACCCCTTGGCGAACGCCAGGTGGTGATCCTTCACTGTCCCTTTGATGACATCCCCCGGCACAAACTCTCCCTGAAGCAAACGCTGAGCCAGCGGGTTTTCGATCATTCGCTGAATTGCCCGCTTCAGAGGCCGCGCACCGTATACCGGGTCATACCCAACTTCCGCCAGCAACTCCATGGCGGCATCATCCAGCTCAAGCTTCATATCCTGCTCTTTCAGGCGTTTGCTCAGCGATTCGATCTGAATGCGGGCAATACCCTGAATCTGGCTCTCCGCCAACGGGTGGAATACCACCACTTCGTCCACCCGGTTGATGAACTCGGGGCGGAAATGAGTGCCGACGACTTCCATGACGGCATTCTTCATATCCTCGTAGTTCTCCTCACCAGCCTTCTGCTGGATGATGTCCGAGCCGAGGTTGGAGGTCATAACGATGACCGTGTTGCGGAAGTCAACAGTTCTGCCCTGCCCGTCCGTAAGACGACCATCCTCAAGCACCTGCAGAAGGATGTTGAACACATCCGGATGGGCCTTTTCCACTTCATCCAGCAGCAACACGGAATAGGGTCTGCGCCGAACTGCCTCGGTCAGGTAGCCACCTTCCTCGTATCCGACATAGCCCGGAGGCGCACCAATCAGGCGGGCCACGGAATGCTTCTCCATGAATTCGGACATGTCGATGCGCACCATGGCTTCCTCGGTATCGAACAGGAAGGACGCCAGGGCCTTACACAGCTCGGTCTTGCCCACACCCGTCGGGCCAAGGAACAGGAACGAACCATTGGGGCGATGGGGGTCTGACAATCCAGCCCGGGAACGACGTACCGCGTTGGAAACCGCTTCAACCGCCTCATCCTGGCCGATCACCCGACCGTGAAGCGCCTCTTCCATGCGCATCAGTTTATCGCGCTCACCTTCGAGCATCTTGGACACCGGAATGCCGGTCCACTTGGAAACGATCTCGGCAATCTCTTCGTCGGTTACCCGGTTCCGGAGCAGCTTCATCTCCATCATCTCGGCTTGGCTGGCCATATCCAGCTGGCGCTCGAGCTCGGGAATCTGGCCGTACTGGAGCTCGGACATCTTGCCAAGATCGCCAGCGCGACGGGCGTTCTCCAGATCAATCCGGGCCTGTTCCAGCCGGCTCTTGATCTTCTGGGACCCGTGCAACGCGGCCTTTTCGGTATTCCAGACTTCTTCCAGATCGGCGTACTCTCGTTCGACACCGGTGATCACATCGGACAGCTCCGACAGGCGCTTTTTCGAGGCAGCATCGGTCTCTTTCTTGAGCGCCTCACGCTCGATTTTCAACTGAATCAGACGACGTTCGAGACGATCCAGGGCCTCGGGCTTCGAATCCATTTCCATGCGGATCTGGGAAGCCGCCTCGTCCACCAGGTCAATGGCCTTGTCCGGCAACTGCCGATCGGTGATGTACCGATGAGACAGCTTGGCGGCAGCGATGATGGCGCCATCTGTCACTTCCACCCCGTGGTGCACCTCATAACGCTCTTTCAGGCCCCGCAAGATGGCAATGGTATCTTCCTCGTTGGGCTCGCTGACCAGCACTTTCTGGAAGCGACGCTCAAGGGCTGCATCTTTCTCTATATTTTCACGGTATTCATCAAGGGTGGTCGCGCCCACACAGTGCAGCTCGCCACGGGCCAGGGCCGGCTTGAGCATGTTCCCGGCGTCCATAGA
>JAWWAT010000267.1:0-5412 GCA_033721635.1 Marinobacter sp.
TCGCGCTCGGCCTGGGACAACTGGGCACCGGCAATCATCTCGTGGATAACCTTGTGCTCGTCAGCGAGATAATAATCACGAATCGCCTGCCGGCTATCGACAAGCTCGGGCGTCTGTGATTGCTGCGGTCTCATAGTTGTACCCTCTTAGTTGTTTGTCTCTCCGGCATTCTACCTAGATCGACAAAGACTATTTCGCTATAAATTCAAAGCAAGCGTGTCATTACGTCTTTAATGAATCGCAAAAATTTAATAATTTTCTCCGAAAAACGTAATTTTAGGACACTTTGCCTCCTTGGTCCTGCTATGCGGCTTTCAATGCCAGCTCTCTGAGCACTCCATGAGCCACCGAGAAAACGGCACAATCCACGTCGTTGGCGGCCTGCATGTCGTTTAACATCCGCTCCCACCGCGCAAGCAACATACGCTTGTCGGCGCGCCAGGCCTCGAGACGTGTTTCCGGTGTTCCTTCACCGTCCACGGGTTCGGAAAACACGCTAAACGTGAGGTTCCGTAACTGATGGTCCAGCTCGTCCCGAAAATGGATGGTCGCCAGCACCTGCCAGTGACCATTCGCCCGGAACGCCCGCATCTGCCGATCCAGCCAGGTCAGATTCAGACTTTCACCAAGAGTGAAATAGACCCAGGCAACAGATTCAAGTTCCTCGCCCAACTGACGGGCGATCTCGACCATATCCATCAGCCAGTAGCGGCTTTCTGCAGAGGCACACCACGCCGACAAATCCTCGGGAACCATCCGCCCACAGTATTCAGCATAGCGGTCATACCAGCGACTTGCAGGAATCACCGATTCAAGACGGCTTTTCGAGGCCAGCACATCAGCCATTGGAGCCCGGTAATGATCGATGCAGGAAACCGGGTCCAGCGCCAGCCGGCGGTTCTGCAACAGCCAGCTGGTGCTGCGGGTGACCAACCGTATGGCATCGGCGAACAGGTCTGCCTGAACACCGGCCTCGATTTTTCCATCCAGTGATTCCATAGCCTCCCAATGGGCGTCTACGTCATGTACTCGCAGGGAGATCAGGTAGGCCGAGGCAATCCGCCCAGCGTCAGCCCCGGTCGCACTGCGTATCCGGTCAAACCAGGTGATCCCCATGCGGTTTACCATATCGTTGGCAATCTGCGTGGCCGAGATTTCTGCACGCAGAGGATGCGCGTTCACCGCTTCCGGGAAGGCTGCCAGCAAAGAGGCAGGGAACGCCGAGTGCAGCGCCGAATTGAAGCGCGGGTCCTGAACGATCGGCGATGCGACGAGGGCCTGCTTGAGTTCAATTTTTGCGTAGGAAACCAGAACCGCCAGCTCCGGCCGGGTCAGCCCTCCGCCGTGCTCGCGGCGGGCCTGCAACTCCTCGTCAGAAGGCAGAAACTCAAGACCGCGGTCCAGCTTGCCCTCCGATTCAAGCCTGCGCATCAGGCGGTCATACTGGTCGGAAGTGGCAACGGCCGGATTCTGTGCCAGGCTGAGCGCCATCGCCTGCCGGTAGTTGTTGCGCAATACCAGCTCGGCCACTTCCGGGGTCATGGCCCGGAGCATTTGATTTCGCTCAGGGAGCGACATCACCTGACGATGCACCAGATCGTTGAGCAGAATCTTGATATTCACCTCGTGGTCCGAGCAGTCGACGCCACCGGCGTTATCAATGAAATCGCTGTTGACCAGCCCCCCGCGGCGGGCGAAATCAATCCGCGCGCGCTGGGTGACCCCCAGGTTGCCGCCTTCCCCGAGGGCTTTGCAGCGCAGGGCGGTGCTGTCGATACGAAGGGCGTCGTTGGCCTTGTCACCCACGTCTTCATGGGACTCCAGGGGCGATTTCACATAGGTGCCAATACCGCCATTCCAGAGCATGTCCACAGGCGCTTTCAGCAGAGCGCTGATGAGATCCGCCGGCGACAGGGTCCGGGCCTTTACACCCAATGCTTTTCGCATTTGCGCAGACACCGGAATGGATTTCATGGAGCGCGGGAACACCCCTCCCCCATCGCTGATCAACCCGGTGTCATAATCGGCCCAGGACGAGCCGGGCAGGCTGAACAGGCGCTGACGCTCCCTGAATGATGCCGCGGCGTCCGGATTCGGATCGACAAATATGTGCTGGTGGTTGAACGCACCGACCAGGCGAATCCGGTCCGAGAGCAGCATGCCATTGCCAAACACATCGCCACCCATGTCACCGATACCGACCACCGTGAATTCATCCTTCTGAGTATCCGTGCCTTTTTCCAGGAAATGCCGTTTCACCGACTCCCAGGCACCCCGGGCGGTAATACCCATTTTCTTGTGGTCATACCCCTCACTGCCGCCGGAGGCAAAGGCATCACCCAGCCAGAAGCGGTACTCCGCTGCCAGCGTATTGGCTATATCGGAAAACGTGGCCGTACCTTTGTCGGCGGCAACTACCAGATAGGTATCATCGCCGTCATACCGAACCACATTTTTCGGCGGCACCACCTGACCGTCATCCAGGTTATCCGTGATATCCAGAAGCCCACGTATGAAGGTCTGATAGCAGGCAACACCCTCCTCCTGCACAGCCTCCCTTGAACCCTCCCGTGGCGGCTGTTTCACCACAAAACCGCCCTTGGCGCCGGCAGGCACGATCACGGAGTTCTTGACCTGTTGGGCCTTCACCAGACCCAGGATCTCGGTGCGGTAATCCTCAATCCGGTCAGACCAGCGCAGCCCACCCCTGGCCACCGGCCCGGCGCGAAGGTGCACGCCTTCAATCCGCGGAGAGTAGACGAAAATTTCGAACTTCGGCCTGGGACGCGGAATATCGGGAATGGACGACGGATCAAGCTTGAGCGACAGGTAGGACGGAAACCCGCCGTCCTCCCGGGCCTGAAAATAGTTGGTTCTGAGAGTTGCCCGGATAAGCACGAAAAAGCGCCGGAGGATACGGTCGTCGTCCAGGCTTGCCACAGCCTCAAGGGAGTCCCGGAGCTCAGTCTCGAGCCTTTCGGTCTTCCCCTTCCGCCCTTTTACATCGGGCTGGAAACGACTGAAGAAGAAGGCGACCAGCCGGGAGGTAATGTCCGGGTGACGAGCCAGTGTTTCTGCAATAAAGGGCTGGCTGAACCCGAACCGAAGTTGCTTGATGTAGCGGGCATAGGCCCTGATCAGCGCCACCTCACGCCAGTCCAGACCGCACAGCATGATCAGCTGGTTGAAGTCGTCGTTTTCGGCGAAGCCATTCCAGATTTCGCGAAACGCAGACTGTATTAGTGGACGGGCCGTACCCAGGTCGGCATCGCGGCAGCGGTCGTGGAGCTCCACGGAAAAATCACTGACACCAAAGTTTTCGCCGTCACGGCGACGGACCCGGTAGGGATGCTCACCGAGCACCCGCATGCCCAGATTCTCCAGAATGGGGATAACATCCGAGAGAACAACCGGCTGCCCCTGGCTGTAGAGTTTAAAATGGAATCCGGTTTCGGCAGGGTCCCGGGGCTGATAGAAGCGCATGGGCACATCGGTGCTCACCGCGATGGACTGGATCTGCTCGATATCGGCAAGCGCTTCGGATACCGAAAACCTTGCCCGATAGGCCGAGGGGAACCCGCCGCTGAACACCTGGGCATAGCGCCCGCCGATGGAGTCGCCGAAACTCCGGACCAGCTCGCCATGCAGGTCGTCGTCCCAGGATCGGGATTCCTCCACCATCCGGGCCACGATCTCCCGAAGTTCGAGAGAGTCGTCGTTGTCTGGCGCCTGGTTCTGGAGGACATCGGCTAGCTGTTCCAGCAAGGTTTGTTTTTGTAATACGCGGGAATCGGTCATCGAAACTCTCCGGACTTGGTAAACGTTCTTACTGGGCTGATGAACCTACCAGTATACGCAAGGCCGGAAAGTCACTTAGACCATATAGTTTCGGATTAGAGGAGTTTCGATTATATTTGCCATATGATTTAGCCGTTAATTTAACCTGGAACAGACAACATGGCCGAATTGGATCGAATAGACCAATCCATTATCCGCGAACTACAGAAGAACTCCCGGATCACGGTGACCGAACTTGCATCCCGGGTGGGGCTCTCCAAAACGCCCTGCCAGGTTAGAATGCGTCGGCTTGAAGAGCAGGGCTTCATTACCGGCTACACAGCCCTGGTGAACCAGACGAAACTGGGCCTCAGCCACATTGCCTTTGCGCAAGTGACTTTGAATGACACCAGCAGCGGCGCCCTCACCGCCTTCAATAAAGCCGTGCAGAATGTATCGGCGGTGGAGCAGTGCCACATGATTGCCGGCAACTTCGACTATCTGCTGAAAGTCAGAACCCGGGACATGCAGGAATACCGGCAGGTTCTGGGGGAAGAGATTTCAGCTTTGCCACATGTGCTGCAAACCAGCACCTTCGTGGTGATGGAGAACGTCAAGGACGCCGGACTGTAACAGCACTCCCTTCAATCCGGCGCCGGTTGTCACTCGGATTGCTCGTACTTGGGCTTGTAGCCGCTGGCATCCACGCGGGCGCGATCCGGCTCGGCTTCCGCCAGTGGCTGAACTTCCTGCAAGCTGGCGAGGGAGCGAAGCGTCAGTCGCTGATACTCTTCAGTCCCCTTCTTCTTCCAGGCAATCTCCTTGTCGCTGAGCATCCGCATTACCTTGGCCGGTGAGCCAACAATCAGCGAGCCCGGCTCGCAGGAGAACTTCGCTTTTACGAAGGCGCAGGCGCCAACGATCGAACGAGGCGCGATGTGGGCCTCATCCATCACCACCGCATTCATTCCTACCATGGCATCCTCGCCGACAATGCAGCCGTGAAGAATCGCCCCGTGCCCGACATGCCCATTCTTCTCGACAACCGTATCCATTCCCGGGAAGGCGTGCATCACGCAGGTGTCCTGAACATTGGATCCTTGCTTGAGAACAATCCGCCCGAAATCGGCACGTAGCGAAGCAGCCGGCCCAACGTAGCAGTCCGGCCCGATCCAGACATCGCCAATCAGAACGGCGGTGGGATGGACATAGGCAGACGGGTGAACGACGGGAACAACGCCTTCTATACTGTAGCTGGGCATAGCGATCTCC
This sequence comes from Marinobacter sp., assembly GCA_033721635.1. Lineage (GTDB taxonomy): Bacteria > Pseudomonadota > Gammaproteobacteria > Pseudomonadales > Oleiphilaceae > Marinobacter. Next base: position 5,050 of record JAWWAT010000267.1, read on the forward strand.
TGGTTGGCGGGGGTCCGGCAGTGATCAGCCGTAAAACGGACTGAAACATGGGACCCGAAAAGTCATTGTGATTCATTTTCTGTATCACATTATCCTTTTCCGGGAGTTTTTTCATACCCTGGCAGGTGTTTCAGGAGCGCATTCCGCCATCATTCCTCAACCAGCTGCAGAGCCGGAATAAATTTCCATTGATTTTTCAGGGGTCTAGAGTCGGCACGCAATCAGGCCCGACTAAAGTGATACAAAACCCCGCCAGCACAATCCTTGACGAGTATCAATTCTAATATATACTCATTTTCCACGATCGATAGCACCGTGCCGATCAAGGACACCTTTCGCGCTATCCCCCTACAACAAACAACA
>JAWWAT010000268.1:0-5376 GCA_033721635.1 Marinobacter sp.
ACCTTCTCCAGGTCATCAAGGTATTCGTTAAGGCAATGAGTGGCGCTGAGGTAAACAGCGTCCTCGGCAACGCCCTCTTCGGCGGAGGGCAGTGACTGGCAACCGTAGAGTAACAGCGAAATGAAAACCACGATGAGGGTCTGTTTCATGGAATCTCCCAAGCTGATGCGCATGCGCTGATTCAGAGCGTGCCTGGCCCTGGGGCCGAGCTGGCGACCGGTGTATTGTAACGACTGTCCCCGTCAGGAGTCGTCCGAAGCTGATCGATCAGACGGGCATCCCGGTTGTAGATATCGTTGCGAAACTGCAAACGGCCCTCGTTGTCCACCCAGGAGGTCCAGTACTGGATATGCACGGGTATCGGGTCGGGTAACAATACGGTTTGTGTTTCAGCGCCTGAAACCACGCCGTTAATTTGCTCCCGTGACCAGTCCGCTGCCGAAGCCAACAGGCGCTCGGCAAGATCGATTGGCTGCTCAACCCGGATACAGCCGGAGCTGAACGAACGCTCGGTTCTGGCAAATAGCCCCTGACCCGGTGTGTCGTGCAGATAGACGGCGTACTGGTTTGGAAACATGAATTTAACCTGCCCGAGTGCGTTCTGCGGACCAGGTTCTTGAACAAATTGGTAAGGAAAATTGTTCCGGTTGAGTGAAGACCAGTCAACGTCCAGTGGATCCACCTTCTGCCGGTCAGCGCCCCAGCCCCGATAGACGCTGATTTTCAGGCGGGATAGGTATTCGGGATCGCGGATGATTTGTGGCAGCTGGTCCTGAATCATCACCGTTCGGGGCACGGTCCAGGTGGGGTTGAATACGAGGTACCGAATGCGATCGCTGAAAACCGGAGTTTGCCGGTAGGGCTGGCCCACAATAACGCGCTTTCGCAGCACCTCTTCGCCATTCTCCACCATTGTTAGCTCGAAACCTGCGATATTTACCAGCACATAGGTTTCACCGAGGGATTCCGGCAGCCAACGCCAGCGTTCGAGCGTCGCATCAATCTGGCGAAGGCGCTCGACTGGCATCAGGTTGAGCGCTGTCAGGGTGTCCGGCCCGATAATGCCGTCTGGTTCAAGACCGTGCCGGACCTGAAAACGCATTACCGCCGATTCAAGGTCCGCATCGTACTGGACAGGATCATTGGCCGCCGTGGCTGTGTTTGTTAGCTCTCCCAGTTCAGAAAGCCTGCGGCGTATTTCGCTCAGCCGCTCATCCTGATCCTTGGGCCGGATCGTCGGCCGCAGCGCAATGGGCAACCACGGTTGACCCAATAGCCTGGTAAGGTGGCTCCGTGCTTCCATCAGCTTTCCGTAGGCGGGATTCGCTGGCCTCAGGGAGTCTAGCGTGCCGGTAATATCCGTTCGCTCCAGGGCTTCACTCAGAACGGATTCCATCTGTCGCTGACGGCGGTTGGCTGTCCATTCCGCGTGCACCGTCTGTGGATTGACCTTGCCCTCCAGCAGGTGCGAACTGAGCATGAGAAAGGCGTCGGAAAACAGTAGGTCCAGATCGGCCCTGAGGTCTTCAGAGAAGTCGCTCATGGGCCTGAGTGCCAGTTCCGAGAGTATGTCTGCGTGATAATCGCCAGGGTTCAGGCCGTCACGGCCGGCCTGTTCAACGGCCTCAATCAGCTCGCGTCGCAGGTCCGGTGATTGCCAGGCCCTTCGGTAGCCTCTGGCTCCATAAAAGGCCGACAGCGCCTTGTTTGCCATCAGCTTATTCCCCAGAACCTGCACAGGGAACCCGGCGTCCATGGCTTCGATCCTCGAAACGATGGCTTCATCCGCGCCATTGGCGGCATAACAGGGCACCAGCCACAGGGCAGGAACGAGCGCGGTTACCAGAATGACAGCGAGTGATAATGGTCGGGTGGCGTCCATGGGGTTGTTGCCTCTCCCTCGGCAAGATATGTCGGCGGGCCTTTTATTGACGTTACAAGAGCTCCATTTGTTCCCCGCCGGGCCTGCGGAACCGGTCGCAACGCAAGGGCTCCTGCTCATGCAGGTTGAGCCCGAGCTGTCGGGCCTTTTTGGTGAAGCGCTGGCGAATCAGGTCCGAGTATGGGCCTGTCCCGGTCATTCTCCGGCCAAAGGTGGCATCGTAGCTTTTGCCGCCACGCAGATCGCGCATCCGGTTCATCACGTGTTCCGCGCGTTGGGGATAGTGTCGGTGCAGCCAGTCCTGGAAAAGTTCGTCCAGCTCATGAGGTAACCGTAGCATAATCCAGCTGGCACGGGAGGCGCCGGCCTCTGCGGCGGCTTCCAGTATCGACTCGATCTCATGATCGTTTATGAAGGGAATGACCGGGCCGAGAATGATACCGGTCGGAATGCCGGCCTCCGAGAGTTGGCGGATCATTTTCAAGCGAGTTGCCGGAGCTGCGGTTCTTGGTTCCATTCGTCGTTTAAGATCATTGCTCAGACTGGTCAGGCTGACCCTCACGGAGCAGAGACCCTCGGAAGCGAGGTCCGCAAGCAGATCCAGATCTCTGAGAATAAGCGCGCCCTTGGTAATGATGGACACAGGATGATGGTACTCGGCCAGAACCTCCAGTACCTGGCGGGTAATCCTCTGGTCCCGCTCAAGAGGCTGATAGGCATCGGTATTGACGCCCAGCGCGATAGGCGAAACCCGGTAGCCCGGCTTGTCAAGTTCTTCGCGCAGCTTCGCCGCAGCGTTCGGTTTGGCAATCAGTCGTGTCTCGAAATCCAGCCCCGGCGACATGTCCCAGTAGGCATGGGTGGGGCGGGCAAAGCAATAGATGCATGCGTGCTCGCAGCCACGGTACGGGTTTATGGACTGATCAAAAGGTACATCCGGTGAGGTGTTACGGCTAATGATCGATTTTGCCGTCTCCTGAATGACTTCAGTGGCCAGAGTATCGGGATTCAGATCGTCCTCGGGGTCGTTAAACCAATCAGGGTCGACCTCGCGATCAGTGACAATCGGCTGGAAACGGTTATGGGGATTCAGAGCAGTGGCGCGAGTTTTCATTTGGCACTCGTATACTGTATGCATGAACAGTAATTCGATAGTACCCTTGCTGTTTGCTCTCATCAACCCGAAAATTTCGCAGACTTGCTCCCAGGGCAGGTAACATTCGCTGATCCAATTTTCTTGACCGGGGAGCCGATGTCGGAGCTTTCGTTTATACAGTACTCGCTGATTGCCCTGATTTTCGTCTGGAGTGGTTTTGTCCGCTCCGGATTGGGGTTCGGTGGTGCCGTTCTGTCCTTGCCGTTTTTATTGCTGGTTCTTGATCAGCCACTGGTGTTTTTGCCGATCATTGCGGTCCACCTTCTGGTTTTCTCGTCACTGACGATCTGGATGAACAATCGAACCGGGAACGGAGAGCCGCGGCAGGCGGGTTCGGGCACCGTTGACTGGCAATACCTGTGGCGGATCCTCGGCATCATGATCGTGCCCAAGCTGATCGGCGTGTTTGGGCTGATCACCATGCCCTCCGACATCCTCAGTGCCATCATCTTTGTGATCGTGGCGCTTTACTCGGTCTCCTATATCATCAACCGGCCGTTCCGCAGCGGCAGCAAAACGGTGGATGCAATATTTCTGATGGTGGGCGGCTACATCAGTGGCACATCCCTGATCGGCGCGCCCCTGATTATCGCGGTGGCGGCGCAGCACCTGCCGAAGGAGAAACTGAGGGATACGTTATTTGCGCTGTGGTTCATCCTGGTGCTGATCAAGATGGCCGCTTTTGTCTGGGCCGGCGTCGATCTCCAGCTTATCCATCATCTCTGGCTGCTGCCCTGCGCGGCCGTCGGGCATGTGATCGGGCTCTACGCCCATGACCGCATCCTCCAGGCTGAAACCCCGGTGTTTTTCCGATTGCTGGGTGCGGTGCTGCTGCTGGTGAGCAGCGTCGGTATTTTCAGCGTGCTTTGGTAAGCGGGGCGGCAGGTTTCAACCTGCGCGCCCAAACACCCGTTCGAAGAATCCCATCTCCCGCACGTCGGGTATCGGCAGGTTGTCGACATCTTCCATGGCCTGTCGCCAGAACTTCTCTGGCTCATCCAGGTGTGCCACTTTAGCGCGCTCGTCAGGACTGTAGTGGTTGTGTTCTCCGGCAATGCCCTCGGCCATGACTGCCTGGGTCCAGAGATAGATGGCGGCCCGCACGGTTCTCAGCAGTCGGCAGTAAACGTCGCGGCTCAGGTTTATGGCCAGTTCGGCCGTCAGGTTGATCTGCTTCTGCAACACCGCCATCTCGTCTTTTTCCAGCAGCACCCGGTTGCCGTTGCCCTTTTTGCAGTTTACACAAATTTTTTCCAGGGCTTTTACTCCCTCGAGCAAATCCATGTATCCGTACTGCTTTTTCTGCTGATCGTCCACCGGTGCCGGAATCCAGCCATACTGGGGAGACTTGGCAACGATGTGCCCGTGTAACTGTCTTCGGTATGGGGGCGCTGCAGCAAGATCCTGATAGCCATCAAATTCCGTGCGCAGCCACGCGGCCATTTTTCGATGGCGAAGCATCATTGCTAGTGTAATCGCAGAGGGCATGATCTCTTCGAGCAAGTCTGCGGAGTCTCGCGTGCGCTCGTCGAGGTGGTTTACGGATGTCGACATTTTTCCTCCTCGGCAACGGGCATCCCGGTTTCGCCCCGTTGTCCGTTTTTTTGTTTTTGGCATTCGGTGGTTGTATCTGTCATTGCCGGTGACTAAAAAGTAGTCAGATAATGCCGGAGTCGCCGTTGTAAAAGAGTTACTGCTTTGTAACGGCCGGTAAGTGGCCGGACCACCGGAGGGAATGGGCATAATGAAAAAGGACAATGACTTTGAATCACGTCGAGCTTCCATGGTGGATTATCAGCTCGTGGCCCGGGGAATCGAATCGCCACAAGTGCTTGAGGCCATGGGCAGAGTGGCTCGGGAACAGTTCGTTCCGGAGCGAATGCGGGACAGCGCCTACGAGGATGGGCCGCTTCCTATTGGCGCCGGGCAAACCATTTCCCAACCGTACATAGTGGCGCTGATGACAGAAGCCCTGGACCTGCAGGGTGGGGAAAGGGTTCTGGATATAGGAACCGGCTCGGGCTATGCGGCTGCGGTTCTGGGATGCATTGCCGGCGAGGTATTCAGTATTGAGCGGGTTCCTGAACTGGCAGACCGGGCTGCCGCTACGCTGGCCTCCCAGGGCTTTGGCAATGTCGAAGTTCGCTGCGGTGACGGCACCATGGGCTGGCCGGAGCATCAGCCCTACGATGGCATTATTGTGGCTGCTGGCGCGCCGGCAGTTCCGGATTCGCTAAAGCATCAGCTGGTGGTTGGCGGGCACCTGGTGATTCCCATTGGCTCCGAACATGGTGCCCAGTCATTGATGCGTATTACCCGGGTGGCGGAAGATGAATTC
>JAWWAT010000269.1:0-5353 GCA_033721635.1 Marinobacter sp.
CCATCCTCATTATGGACCTTGATCCGCTCCATGCCACAGCTGGGGGACTTGGCCATCAGGATGTAACCGCGCAGGTCAGCCAGGGTGGGCATAATCTGGTCGATAAAGCCCTGCATGGCGTCGGTATGGTCCGCCGCGCCCTTGGTCTCAATCAGGCGAAGACCGTCACCATACTCGCGGAGGTGGATGGCAGGGCGCGGAACGCCCAGGCCGGCTTCCAGTTCCGGGCAGATGGAGCGGAAGTCAAAGTGCTTTGAGAGGACCTGAGTGCAGTAACGGGAATGTTTATGGCCGCCATCATGGCGAACTTCCTTTCCCAGCAGGCAGGTGCTGATTCCGACAGGGATACCGCTCACGTTATTCTCCGATCAATAGGTCAATCCGATTATCAACTCGGTCCGATGATGAAAACTGTCTTTGTAATACGTGAATTGAGTCTAGCCCGATCAGGTTCGCCAGGAAAACCGTAACCCTACCTATTCGGGTTGGTGCCCCGCTCCTTTCCGTTTCTTGGCAAACATGGCCAGGGTAGTGGCGTAGATGGTGCGAATGTCACTGGCAAACTGCTCCACGGAATAGTCTCCGGCAAACTCCAGGGCCTGAGCGGAAAGCTTGTCACGCAGTTCGTCGTCTTCCAGCAGTTTTTTGACCTGCGCCCGCCACTGGTCCTGTTTCTCCGGCGTCTTGAATCCGTTGAACCCATGCCGAACCACGTCCTCAATACCACTTGATCGAACCGCTACTACCGGCAATCCGGCCGCCATGGCCTCCAGAACTACCATGCCCTGGGTTTCAGATATCGAGGCAAAAAGAAAGGCATCGCCAAGCCGGTACCAGATGGCCATTTCGTCCGGCGGAACGGCGCCGACCAGGGTGAAATGTTGTTGAAGCCCAAGGTCGTTAATCTTCTTCTGCAGCCGGTCTTTCTGGTGCCCATCGCCGATCATCAGGAATCGGAACGGCACATCGGTTTCCCGCCTGAGGGCATCAATGGCCTCGATCATGAAGTCGATATTCTTCTCATTAGAGAGCCGGGACACGCTGACGAATACTTTCTCGTTACTGAGCTGCAGCTTCTCCCGCAGTGCCGCAACGTCCTTCTCCTGAACCTCCTGGAATTTGTGGTACTCGATGCCCGTGGGCTGCACGAAGGTCGGTGTTTTAACCCCGATCATGCGCAGATATTCCTCGGTGGAGTAGGTTGGCACGATCACCCCGTCGCACTTGTTGGCAAAGCGCTTGATGAGGGCGTGGGAGATCAGGTTCCGGAACAACATGCCTGGCAGAGGCACAAAGTGGGCGTAGTGCTCCAGACGGGTATGGTAGGTATAGATAGCCGGTATCCTGAGGGTGCGCGCCACGAACAATCCCAGTGAGCCCAGCCAGAACGGATGATGCAGGTGGATAATATCCGGCTTGAATGCCCGGACCCGCTTGCGGATCCGGCCCAGGAATATGTTGGCCAGCCGGAACTCCCGCTTTTCTCCCATGGCCAGCAATGAAGGTACACGCAGCACGTGGGGTTCGGCCTCGGGCTGGCCCTTGTAACGGGGCGCCACCACAAGAAGTTTGTCGCCAAGCGCTTCCAGGCCGCGGCGCAGACGCTCAATGGAAATCGGTACGCCGCCGATGAAGGGTAGGTAGTTGTTGGTAAACATGGCCACCCGCATCGGTTTTTCGAGCCAGGGGGCCGGGTCCAGATCGTAGTCCGGGTAATAATCCTTGCCGATGAAAATGGCGCCGTACAGCTTGATCGCAATGGCCGAGAAGACCGCAACGATCAGAATAAAGTTCAGGTAGCCGGTGTAGAATAGGGAGTAAATAAAAAACCAGAGACTTTCCAGCCGCTTCAAAACCGGGTGCTGGCCTACTTCCAGGCGCTGAAGGCTGTGGCTTACCTCGCCGTCGGCGTCTACATCCACCCGCACGTAGTGGTAAAAGCTGGTGTCATTGTTCATCACCAGGCCACCGGCGCCGCCGGTGGTAACGAACGTGGTATCCCCTAACTGCTCCTCTGCATAGAGCGAAAGATTGGACGAAAACACCCGGTCAACGTCATGGTTTTCGATCGCCGAGAGCAGGGCGTCCCGGAATTCCGGGGGCGCCAGGTAATCGTCTTTCTGATCGAACGGGGCGTTCTCGTCCGGGTGCAGGGGAGGATGGCCAATGAAGAGTATCCGTGCCTTGGAAGTATCCTGTGCCAGCAGATCTTTCAGCCAGCGGATCTGCCAACGCCAGGGGGTCTTGCCGGTGCTGTCCAGGAAAATCAGCCGGCTGTTCCCGGCCTCGATACTGAAGAAATGGGGGCCAAAGTGATCGTAGAATCGGAAACTGCCAAAGTCCTCGTACTCATGGGCACCGAAGGTGAGCAGGTAGGGAATCTCCAGGTGGCTCAGGGTGCCGTAAAGGGCCCGGTACTTATCCTCGCCGCCACCGCTGACAGCGTTACCGGCAGAGACCATAAAGTCGAGCCCAGACCGATTCAGTTCCGGAATAATACGGTCCTCGAAAATCCCCACCGAGTTGTTGACGTTGCCCACCACCGCAAAGCTGAAAGGCTCGCCGGGTTGAAGCTGACGATGGAGCTGTTCTACCTGCTCGGTATGAACGCCCTCGAAATCCTCTGTAAACAGGTTCAGATAGGTCTTATAGCCCACCAGCAAAAGCACGACCAACAAGCACAGATAGAACAGAAGCTTGAGTGGGTTGCGGAAAATCATCCTGGTCTCCTGCGATTGGCAACAAGCTCCCTCTGGAGCACAACCAGCCCGATAATCATGCCCAGGTAAATGGTCAGCAGCCGCCAGCAGACAATCACCAGTATCAGGTGGTTACCTGACAGGATATCCCGGAAGAAACTCCCGAAAACACCTTCGGAAATACCGGAAGCACCCGGGGTGGGCGAGAAATACATAACAAACGTGGTGACGACCAGCAGCCCCACCGACACCACATAATCCACACTGTAGTCCAGGCTGTGCATCAGCAGCGCGGGGAAGCTGAACAGGCTGAGCAGAAATACCGCAGTGAACAGGATGGACAGCCACACGAACACAGGGGCGCCGCGCAGGTAATCGCCAAAACTCCGGGAAAGCCGAAGCATCTCCCTTCGAGCCTTGAACTGCCAGCGTCGGTGGCGGCGTTCGCTGATCAGGTGAAGCCGGCGCGCGGTTCTCAACAATCGGGTCAAGGGGCCGATCAGCCAACGGGTCCGGAACAGCAGCACCAGGAAAAAACCGAGGTATAGGACAATCAGAAACGCCAGCGCGGTGCCGATATCACCGACAATCGAATTGCCGTCGAGGGGCTTGAGTGTGAGCAGGAAAACCGGTGTGAGCGAGAAGATGAACAGCACCGCCAGTACCGTACGAATCGTTGTGGCTGCCGTGGCCCTGCCAACCGGAACGCCATGCTGGCTCAGGAACCAGATCTGGGCGAATCCGCCTCCAGTGGCCATTGGAGTGATGTTGGAGAAAAACAGATTGATAAAAACCAGCCGGAACATCGCCGGCAATGGCAGCCGGTGCCCCAGCGCCCGGAGGGTAAAATAGAGCCGAAGGCCATCCGAGATGAAATAAACCAGCAAAAGGCCGGTTACCGATAGCAAGGTTTCCGGTGCGATCAGCCTGGCATCGAAGGTCAGGGTGCGCTCGGCAAACAGATCGTAAACGGCATACAGCCCGGCCGCCGTGAGCGCCACAAACAGCAGACTGAAAATCGTCAGCCTTTTTCCCGAGGCGCGCTTCGAATAGTTAATGTCCGTGGAGTCAGTCATGGGCTGCCCGTCAGAGTAAGACGGGCAGTTTACAGGGTAGGGTGTGGTCGGTGTCCAGTGCCACTGACAGGGCAGCCCACGAATTTGAGGGGCGAGGCTACGAGGCAAGCGCCTGCTGAATGAGAGACTTCTGGTGCTCCGCAAACTCCCGAATCAACGCCTGCGCCTCATCAGAATCCCGCGCCAGAACCGCCTGAGGCAGATTGGCAAAAAACTCACTGGTCTGCGCCAACCCTCGCCGATACCGATCCGCGCTCAGGTAATACGCCCGACTGACCGCCGGCTTGAAATTCGACAAAGCTTCCGTGAGATAAGGATTCCCCACCACCTCACAGCAGGCATCCATCACATTGAAGCTTGCCTCCACCACCTCGGAGATGTCGGTAGACGCATCGTTGATCTTTTCAACAGCCTGGCTCACCGCCTCAAGCACCTTGGGCTTGTCACGTTCCTGCCAGCGCTCACATAACCGTGCCGCCATCATCATCAACAAATGCATGTACACATCATAAAGCTCGGAAGCGTGGGCCGCGTCCAGCCGGGTTGCCGAAGCACCTTTGCGGGGTGTGATCTCCACCAGATGCCAACGCTCCAGGGTATACAGCGCTTCCTTGACCGATGCACGGCTGACCTTCAGCTCACCGGCAAGGGTGGCTTCCTGAATCCGTTCGCCGGGCCGAATCTGCCCGGTCATGATCCGCTCGGCCAGGTAATTGGCGATCTGCTCGGCCAGAGTGTTGGGCACCTGAAAATCCATAAAGGCTCTCTGAACAGGTCGTAAAAACCGGTCGGCTGCTGCGGTAAGCCGGCCGGCGTGGGAGTGTGTGCGCATGAGTTTATCACAGCCTCTGAAGGTGACAGTCACAACGCCTTGATCCGCGTGAACTTCCTGACAATTGTCAAAAAAACTCCCGCCATCGGTTGACGACTGATGCATTGTAGGACAATAATGCATAAAACAACAGGTGATCAGAGTTTCACCAACAAACATTCGATGGAGAGAGCCCAATGAGCACGACGCAGTTATCGGTAAACCGCGAGGCCACCCGCCGGCGAATATTGCTGACCCTGAAGAAGTACAGCTACCTGATCGCCATGGTGCCCCTGGTGCTCCCGCCTCTGCTGCTTGCCGCCGGCCACGCAACCGATCTGGTAAACCTGTTCTCCTGGGGTGTGCCCGTCGTTGTTTTCGGGATCATTCCGGTGCTGGACATGCTGCTGGGCAAGGATTCCCTCAATCCGGATGAAGAAATCGACGTACCGAGAATGGTTGGGGAGCGCTTCTACAAAGCGATCACACTGGGTTGGGTCGCCGGCTTCGCAGTCTTATTGGTCTGGAGCATGCTGGAACTGGCTTCCGGCACATTCAGCCTGATCGGAAGTATTGGTTGGATCGTCTCCATCGGCATCGTCGGCGGCCTCGGCATCAACGTCGCCCACGAACTCATTCACAAAGACGACAAACTCGAAACCCGGGCCGGCGGCTTCCTGCTGTCACTGGTCTGCTACGCCGGCTTCAAAGTCGAACACCTGCGCGGCCACCACGTACACGTCTCCACCCCGGATGACGCCTCCTCA
>JAWWAT010000270.1:0-5331 GCA_033721635.1 Marinobacter sp.
ATCCGGTTTGAGCTCGGCAATGGCTTCCAGGCTCGGCGCCACCCGTGTGCCGATATTGGCTACACCCTCGGGAAGTTCCGGTTCCTTGACCCACACGTTATAGCCATCGCGATCGGCAACGCCGATGGGCGTGACCCCCAGCAGCAGCAGCGCCTCGGTGGCTGCCCAGTTCAGAGCAATCACCCGTTCCGGCGTTTGATCGAGGGTCACGGTTCCCCGTTCGTGTTGCCAGCTTGCCGCGCTTGCAAGGACCGGCAGCAGGCTCAACAGCAGTGCCGCGGCGAACCGCCAGCAGTGTTCAGAATTAGTGAACATAGGACACCCACTGCCCTGGCGCCCGCTCCATTACGCCCATGGGTACGCCATAAATAGATTCGAGAATGCCGGAATGCATGATGTCCCGGGGGCTGCCATCGGCCACCAGCTGGCCGGATTTAAGAGCGACGAGTCGGTCGCAGAACCGCGCTGCAAGATCCACATCGTGCAGCACCACGACAACCGTAAGGTCCCGCTGCTCTGCGAGACGATGGACCAGGCGCAGGGTCTCAACCTGATGTTTCACATCCAGGGCCGATATGGGCTCATCAAGCAACAGGCAACGAGTCTGCTGGGCCAGCAGCATGGCAATCCAGGCCCGCTGACGTTCACCACCAGAGAGGGTGTCTACGGAGCGATGCTGGAATTGCTCGAGTCCCGTGTCCTCGATGGCCTGGGTGATCAGCCGGTGGTCTTCGTCGTTGTAACGGCCCAGCGGGCCGCGCCAGGGGTAGCGACCAAGGGCAACCAGCTCGCGAACCGTCAATCCATCGGTCCCCGGCGGATGCTGGGGCAGATAGCCGACATTGCGGGCAAACTCGCGCGCACCCGTGCTTTGGAAGGGGGTACCCAGAAGCTGTACTCCGCCCGAAGACGGTGCAAGCTGCCGGGCAAGCACCTTCAGCAACGTGGACTTGCCGGAGCCATTATGTCCGAGCAGGGCAGTTACTTCACCCTCAACGAATCCCAGGTTCAGGTTTTGAAGGATGGTGGTGTCGCCAATGCGGACATCGAGACTGGAAACGTCGAAAAAAACAGGCATGCAGGCTCCCGAAATGCTGAGGGCCTGCAGAATAATTTAAATGCGAATCACTATCAATAAATATTGCATTAAACGGCGGCCTGGATCTGCCCGGTCTGCACCCGCCATTGGTTGGCATAGGCGCCATCCTGCTCCAGCAGTTCCCGGTGGGTTCCCTGCTCCAGCACTTTGCCACCGTCAATCACCGCAATGGAATCGGCATCAACGATCGTGGAGAGACGGTGGGCGATCATGATGACGGTACGGTTATGGCCAATGCGCTTCAGGGACCTCTGGATGGCGGCCTCCGTTTCGTTGTCCACGGCGCTGGTGGCTTCATCAAGTACCAGTATTGGCGGGTTCTTCAGCAGTGCCCGGGCGAGCGACAAGCGCTGCCGCTGTCCTCCCGACAGACGAACACCGCGTTCACCTACCGGTGTGTCCAGACCCTCTGGCAGGGCTTCGATGAAGGACCAGGCTTCCGCGGTTTTCGCTGCATCAATGATCTCGGCATCGGTGGCAGACGGGTTCCCGTACGCCAGATTCTCCCTGATTGTCCCCTCGAACAGATAGACATCCTGGCTGACCAGCCCAATTGCCCCACGGAGTGATTTCAGGCTGAGATCCCGAATGGGCTGGCCATCGATCCGGATTTCGCCGTTGCTCGGGTCGTAGAACCGGAGCAGCAACTTGATCAGGGTGGATTTGCCGGAGCCGGTAGCGCCTACCAGTGCGAGGGTGTTGCCGGCTGGCACGGTCAGGCTGATATCCCGGATACCGGCGCCGCTGGAGGGGTAGTGAAAGCTTACTTTGTCCAGCTCAACGTCGCCTTTTACCGGTTCCTCGAGAGCCATCCCGCCCTCGTCGCGCACGTGCACGGGTTCGGCCAGGAGGTCCAGAATTCGACGGGTGCTGGCCATGGCCCGTTCAAACAGGTCAATCACCTCGGCAAGGCCTGTCAGGGGCCAGAGCAGGCGCTGGGTCAAAAATACCAGAACGCCATAGGCACCCACATTCAGGCTGCCCTCCAGGGCCATCATGCCGCCAACCGTGAAGGTGGCCAGGAAGCCGGCGAGGATGGCCATCCGGATGACCGGGATGAAGGCGGAGCTGATCCGGATCGCCCGGCGGTTGGCCTCCACGTAGGCTTCGCTGCTCTCTTTCAGGCGTTTGGCCTCCCGCTGCTCAGCCGTAAAGCTCTTGATAGTGGCGATGCCACCCAGGTTGTTTGCGAGCCGGCTGGACAGGTCGCCCACTTTCTCACGAACATCGGCGTACAGCGGTCCGGCCTTGCGCTGGAAGTAGAAAGCGCCCCAGATAATCAGGGGGATCGGTGTGAATGCCAGCAGTGCGATGATCGGCGAGAGCACGAAAAATACCGCGCCCACGGCTACGACTGTCACCAGCACCTGAATCATGGCGTTGGCGCCGCCATCCAGGAAGCGCTCGAGCTGGTTCACGTCGTCGTTCATGGTGGCCACCAGCTGACCAGAGCTCCGAGCCTCGAAGAAACTCATGTCGAGGCGCTGGGCATGTTCGTAGGCATCCTGACGCAAATCCGACTGCAACCGCTGGGCGAGGTTGCGCCAGAGAATCTGGAACAGGTACTCGAACAGGGATTCGCCGGCCCAGATAAAGAAGGTGAGTACGGCGAGAATGGTGATCTGCTCCTGGGCGGTTTCAAAGCCCAGGCCAGCCACAAAGCTTTCCTCCTGGTTAACGACCACATCAATGGCGACACCGATCAGTATTTCCGGGGCGATATCGAACAATTTGTTGATAATTGAGCAGGTGGTGGCGGCGATGATCTGCCGGCGATATCCCCGGGCGTATCGGAGAAGGCGGGCCAGGGCAGCAAAGCTGCTTGTGGTTTTGTGGCTGTGTGAGGACATACTCCGCTTCTCTCCCGTGAATCAGGCAGGTCTGTGTTTAGCCTGCAAACAATAAGGCGGAAAGGGTAGCGGATCTGCCTGGATTTTAAAATAGAATCATTATCAACTGCGCGCGTTTCTTTGCAGCCAGCGGTCGAGCTTGTCGGCAAACTCCTTTCGGTCGGTCTGGCTGAAGGGGGCTGGTCCTCCGGTGACCTGGCCGGCGTTGCGCATCTCTTCCATAAAGTTGCGCATGGCGAGGCGCTGGCGGATATTCTCTTTGGTAAAGGCCTGGCCGCGTGGATTGAAGACATCGGCGCCTTTTTCAATGGCTTCGGCAGCCAGGGGGATGTCCTGGGTGATGACCAGGTCGCCCTCGTGCATCTGGTCCATGATTTCGTTATCGGCCACATCGAAGCCCTGGGGGACCTGTCTGCGCTTGATGTAAGGGCTCGGGGGCAGCGTGATGGCGTGGTTGGCGATGAAGGTGGTGTCGATTTGCCAGCGGGTGGCGGCGCGGCAGAGGATTTCCCGGATTGGGACGGGGCAGGCGTCGGCGTCGACCCAGATTGGCATGGTGGTTCCTTCTGTTTGCTTGGTTCTAGGCTGAGTTTACCTTTTGTTGGTATGAGCCTGATAGTTGGTATCCGCGTATTTAGGAGTGTGGTTCGACTTCAGTGGTTGAGGCATTGAGGCCGTCGTTCCAAAAACCGCTACGAGCACATCCATGTGCGCTTGTTTCGGGCCATCCTTGGCCCTCTACATTTTTGGAACGACGGCCCCAATGCCTCTCGCAGACATCCGTGGTTTATCCGCGGTCGCAGCAACCTTTAAGAGAGGTGTTGGAGATGATTTTCCGAATTCTGTTTTCAGGCCTATTAGCCCTTCTGGTTTCGTTACCGGCCGTTGCTGCCGATAACAACGAAGAAGCCTGGGATGCCCTGCGAGAGGGGCGGGCGGTTCTGATGCTTCGCCATGCATTGGCGCCTGGAACCGGTGATCCGGGTAACTTTGATATTAACGATTGCAGCACCCAGCGGAATCTGAACGACGTCGGTCGTGAGCAGGCCCGGGCGTGGAAGCCGTTTTTGGCGGACCATGGAATTACCGAAGCGCGGGTGTTCAGCAGTCAGTGGTGCCGTTGCATGGATACCGCAACCGGGATGGATATGGGTGAGGTGACCGAGTGGCCGTCGCTGAATTCGTTTTTCCGGAATCGGGGTGACGGGCCAACTCAGACGCGGCAGACGATTTCTCTGGTGAACCAGCTGGAGCCGGGGGCGCCGGTCATTATGGTGTCGCATCAGGTGAACATCACGGGTTTGACGGGCATTTTCCCGTCGTCGAACGAAGGGGCGATTATCGCCTTGCCTCTGTCGGAAGATCCGACGGTGCTGGCGAGGGTCTCGCCAGGGCGTTGATGGTATAATCTCGCGCCCATTCAATTAGCAGGAAATGATAATGTCGCAGCTTCCGCCATGCCCGCAGTGCAGTTCTGAATACACTTATGAGGACGGCGTCCAACTGGTATGCCCCGAGTGCGGGCATGAGTGGTCTGAGGCGGAAGCAGCGGCGGCGGACGACGCGAAGGTAGTTCGCGACGCCAACGGGAATGAACTTCAGGATGGCGATTCGGTGACGGTTATCAAGGATCTGAAGGTAAAGGGCTCCAGTTCCGTGGTTAAAGTTGGCACCAAGGTAAAGAGTATCCGCCTGGTTGAAGGCGATCACGATATCGACTGCAAGATCGACGGTATTGGCGCCATGAAACTGAAATCGGAATTCGTCAAGAAGGCCTGACTTCTACCCTGATGTAGCGCTCTGGATCTGTTGCTCGAGTTCCCTGGCAAGGCCCGGGTCGAGTTGCAGGGCGCTGGCCAGTTGATCCAGCCAGGCCCGTTCCATGGGGTTCTGGTCATCAATAATGACGGCGCTGACGATGTAGATTTCCCGGCTTGCCTGTGGCGAGTCTGCATTGCGGGCCAGGGCAGATGCATCCAGGGGGGCGTCGAACTGCTGTTGGATCCAGGCGTGGAGTTCATCATCCGGCCCCAGTTTTTCGATTTCCTGGGTGAGAAGGGCGCGTTCGTTGGCGTCGATGTGGCCGTCAGCACGGGCCGCCATGATCATGGCCTGGAGTATCTCGAGCCCGCGTTGTTCCTGGGCCTGGCCCTGCAGCTGCTCCAGTGGCTGGCCCTGTTGCGCCAATGCCGGTTGCGTCGGGCTCTGACTGTTGGTCTGGTAGTTCTGGTAGGCTTTCCAGGCTAAGACACCCACGCCGGCAAGGGCGCCGTATTTCAGGGCTTTGCCTCCCATCTTCCGGCCGCGCTTCGAACCCAGCATCATGCCCAGGGCTCCGCCGCCCAGCAGGCTCTTCACGTCTATGCCTGAACCGGAACCCTG
>JAWWAT010000271.1:0-5320 GCA_033721635.1 Marinobacter sp.
CCCTCCCAAAAACCGCTACGAGCACATCCATGTGCGCTTGGCGTCGGCCATCCTTGGCCGCCGACATTTTTGGGAGGGGAGCCCTACCACTCTCCGCCGGCCTCACAGCCGTCTACTTGGTGCAAGCTTCGTATGTGTAGGCTGGATGATTAGACGGCGTCGTAATCCAATAAAATGCCTGTAACCAAGAAACTTTATAGATTACGCCTCGGGCGAACCCAGACTACTTGTTTTTTCGCATTCGGACCTGCACATAGATTGATCAGGGTGAGGGCCGGAAGGTGTTTCCAAAAACGTGGAGCGCCAAGGATGGCGCGACCGAGCCCTACAGGGACGTATTTACGGGCGCTTTTTGGATACACCTTCCGGCCCTCGCCCGTTTCACCAACATCAGATACTCGTTCTCCCAAAACAAAACGGAGCACTTTTGAACGCCAACGATCACAGACAATTTGACCTGCACCCGGTGGACCAGCGTCGGCTGGCGACGCTTTGTGGCCAGTTTGATGAAAACCTGAAGATGATTGAAAAACGCCTGCATGTGAAAGTCGGCAGGCGGGGTCACCATTTCCGGGTGGAAGGGGAAACCGAGCATGTAGCAGCGGCCGTTGAGGTTATCCGGCATCTGTATCGGGAGACCGAGGCGACGGATGATATTCCGCCCGATACCGTGCATCTGTTTATCCGGGAAACCGGCTTTGAGCGTCTGCCGGAGGACGTGCCCTACGATGGCGCTGTGACGGTGATCAAGACACCGAAGCTGCAGGCCAAACCGCGGGGTGCGAACCAGCAGAAGTATGTTCATAACATTCGCACCCATGACATCAACTTCGGGATCGGGCCGGCGGGGACTGGCAAGACCTGGTTGGCGGTGGCCTGTGCCGTTGAGGCCCTGAAAGACGAGCAGGTAAAGCGGATCCTGCTGGTTCGGCCGGCCGTCGAGGCCGGCGAGAAGCTGGGCTTCCTGCCCGGGGATCTGGCCCAGAAGGTGGATCCGTATCTGCGCCCGCTTTACGACGCCCTTTACGAGATGCTCGGGTTTGACCAGGTTACACGGCTGATCGAGAAGAGCGTGATCGAGATTGCGCCGTTGGCGTTCATGCGCGGTCGTACACTGAACAATTCCTTCATAATCCTGGACGAGAGCCAGAACACCACCCGGGAGCAGATGAAGATGTTTCTGACACGGATTGGTTTTGGCTCTACCGCCGTGATTACCGGCGACACTACTCAGGTTGATCTGCCTCGAGGCCAGAACTCAGGGCTTATTCACGCTGCCAGCGTTCTTAGCAAGGTGCCAGGTATCGGCTTTACCCGGTTCGAGGCAAAAGACGTGGTTCGGCACCCTCTGGTCCAGCGCATTGTTGAAGCCTACGATTCCTTTGATGACGGGAGTGCAACCGGCCAGTGAACGAGCTGACAGTGGATTTTCAGCAGGTTTTCGAGGCGCCGGGTATACCCACAGAGGCGCAGGTTCAAAAGTGGGCGCAACTTGCCTGGCAGGGCGAGGATCCGTCTGAGGTAACGGTCCGTATTGTCGGAACCGAAGAAAGCCAGGCCCTGAATCATCAGTACCGGGGGCGGGACTATCCGACCAACGTGTTGTCCTTCCCATTTGAGGCGCCAGCCGGTATAACGGTGCCATTGGCCGGAGATCTGGTGATTTGTGCACCGGTTGTCGAGACAGAGGCCAGGGAGCAGGACAAGACCCTGGACGCCCACTGGGCGCACATGGTGGTGCACGGTATGTTGCATCTTCAGGGTTTTGATCATATTGAAGACGAAGATGCCGAGGTCATGGAAGCCCTCGAAATCCGGCTGCTCGGGCAGCTTGGATTTGGCAATCCCTACGAAGCAGAGGAAACGGAACAAGACTCATGAGCGACGATCAGTCGAGTCGCAGCCAGGGCGGCAAGTCCTGGCTGGAACGTATATCACAGGCCTTCTCCAGCGGGCCTGAGTCCGTCGAGGACGTGCTGGAAATCCTTCGGGACGCCGAGTCCCAGAGCATCATCGATGTCGATGCCATGAGCATCATCGAAGGTGCCATGCAGGTGATCGACATGCGGGTCGATGAGATCATGATCCCCCGTTCGCAGATGGTCACCGTTAAGGCATCCCAGGAGCCCAAGGAGTTCCTGGGCGAAATCATGGATTCTGCACACAGCCGGTTCCCGGTTATCGGGGACAGCCAGGACGACGTGATTGGCGTTCTTCTGGCCAAGGATCTGCTTCCCCTGGCCCTGAACAACGATCTTAACTGGAACCGTATCCGGGAAATCCTGCGCCCACCAACCTTCGTGCCCGAGAGCAAGCGCCTGAACCAGCTCCTCAAGGAGTTCAAGGAAAACCGCAACCACATGGCGATTGTGGTGGACGAATACGGTGGTACTGCAGGGCTGATCACAATTGAAGACGTGCTTGAGCAGATTGTTGGCGAAATCGAGGATGAGCACGATTTTGATGAGGAAACCCACATCAAGGCCCGGGGCGATGGCAGCTACGCCGTGAAAGCGGTAACACCCATTGACGATTTCAATGAGTTCTTCGAGACCGAAATGGACGAAGAGGAATTCGATACCATTGGTGGCGTGGTTCTCAAGGAATTCGGACACCTGCCCAGACGGGGCGAATCGGTTGAATTCGGCGGCTTGCGCTTTACCATTGCCAACGCCGATAACCGAGTAATCCGTCTGCTGCAGGTAACCCGAAGTGACCAGTGACGCCACTAACACCAGAGCGCTGAACACCCCGTTCTCTTCCAACCCCTGGCTGGGCGCCGCCGCCCTTGTGGTGGCCGGCGCTTTGCAAACCCTGACTTTTTCACCGTTCAATCTCTGGTTTCTGGGCCCGGTCTCGGTCCTGCTGGTCCTCCTGGTTACCGTCCCCCTCGCTCCGGAGAAACTTTTCCGGGCCGGATGGTTGACTGGCCTGGGGCTGTTCGGCAGCGGCGCCAGCTGGGTCTACATCAGCATCAGCGAACATGGCAACACGGCAATTCCCATTGCCATCCTGCTGACGGTTCTGTTCGTGGCGGGGCTGGCACTGTTCCACGGCCTGGCGTTCTGGTTCTGGGGCAAGCTGGCCAAGGACAGCCCCGAACGGCGCCTGATCCTGTTCCCCGCTATCTGGATTCTGGGCGACTGGCTACGTGGCTGGCTGCTGACCGGCTTTCCCTGGCTGTACCTGGGCACGGCACATACCGACGGCCCGCTCGCCGGGCTGGCACCGTTGACCGGCGTGCATGGCATCACCTTCTGGATTACTGCGACCGGCGCTGCGCTTTACGGCAGCTGGTGGCTGCTGAAACACCTCAAACCGGTGGCTGCGGGCGTTACGCTGGTGGTTGCCCTGATTCCCTGGCTGGTTGCCCCGGCCATGAATCGTGTCGACTGGACGGATCTGAGCGACGAGCCTACTTCGTTTGCCGCCATGCAGGGCAACATTCCCCAGCAGATCAAATGGGATCCGGAGTTCCTGAAAGACCAGATTGTCACCTATCTGGGGATGACGGAAGACCACTGGGACACAGACCTGATCCTCTGGCCGGAAACCGCCATTCCCATCCCCCAGGATCAGGCCGGCAAGATCATTGATCACATCAGTGCAGAGCTGGGTGAAAACGGCACACTGATCACCGGTATACCCTGGTATGGGTTCAGTGACCGTATTGAAGATTTCACCTTCCACAACAGCATCATGGCCATCGGCAACGGCGAAGGTATGTACCACAAGCAGAAACTGGTGCCGTTCGGGGAGTATGTGCCATTACAGGGCGTGTTGCGGGGCCTGATTGGTTTCTTCGATTTGCCCATGAGCGATTTTAGCCGGGGGCCGGAGTGGCAGGATCCTCTCACGGCCAATGGTATCAATGTGATGCCCTTTATCTGCTACGAGGTTGCGTACCCGGATTTCGTCGGCTTCAACGCCCGCGGCGCGGGCCTGCTGCTCACCATCAGCAACGACGGCTGGTTTGGCGATTCCATTGGCCCGCTGCAGCACTTGCAGATCGCCAGAATGCGGGCTTTGGAGACCGGTCGTTACATGCTCCGTGGCACGAATAATGGCGTTACCGCGATCATCAATCACCGGGGTGAGCTAACGGAGACCATTCTGCAATTCGAGCGCGCCACCCTGACCGGTGAGGTGTTTACCGCCACGGGCAACACCCCCTTCATGCAGACTGGCTCCTGGCCGGTCCTGACCCTGGCGGTCATTCTGATCGTGTTTGTCCGGGAGCGGATCATTCCTCCTGTTTCGGCCAGCGGCTCGTAACCCGCTCGTAGTAGTGGGAGCCGCAGGCTTCACAGGGTTCCAGGTGGCTGGTGGCTGTTAAACACCGCATGTGCCCACAGTTCAGGCACTGGAACATACCAGCGGTGGCCACCTCGCCCGAGATGTACTGGCCCACTTGCTTGTTTTCCAGCTTCTGCCTGAGTTCCAGGAAGTCGACCACGGTCTTGTCAGCCACTGACAGCAGGCTGTCCGCCAACTGATGTTCGAGCAGGGCTATATCCAGTTGCAGCCACTCGTTGAGGCCTTCGCCGGTTTCTTCCACGAAGTGCAAAAGGTGTTCGAGGTCTCTCTGAAGGTATTCGCCGAGGAGAGCCGCTTCGTCCCTGGTCATCTCCTCGAGTTCGTACTCGAACTCCACCGCTTTCTGGACCTCTTCTTCGAGGTTCTGGAGCGACGTTTCTTCCAGGTCATGGAGGCGCGTTTTAACCCGCGCCAGCATACGGTCGTAAACTTCCAGTGCCTTGCCTGAGAGATGACTTCTTTCTGGTTGTGTCATATTGACTCCTTGATACCGCAAATCCTGGTGCAAGAGCCGGACTACGGCCTTTCTTTCCGGGACACGCTGTGAATACATCCCTGTACGCTTGACTGCAGCATCCCTGCTGCAGACAGTCCCGGAAAGAAAGGCCGCAGCCCGTCTCCCAAACTTTTGGAAAACACCTGCCGACTCCACTGCTTATGCCTGGGGCGCTGGCGGCGATGACTCCCCGAGACTGTGAGCAGCATGGATGCTGCGATCAAGCCTACACGGACGTATTCACGGCGAGTCCCGAGAGGCGACAACCCCTGCCCGCCTGACGTCGGTCTCGCCAGGGATGACTCATCCCCGCTGCGACTCGTTTTCGCGGCGTCCAACGGTTGGACGCAGAGCGGGTGTCCCCTGCCGGGACCGTCGGCCGCAGGGATGCGGCCGTCGAGCGTACAGGGATGTATTCACAGCGAGTCCCCGCGACCCGTACCGGGCCGTACGGCCTCAGGATTCCGTGCGATCACGAATCCGGGCGTCGGCTGCCGCCCGTTGAGG
>JAWWAT010000272.1:0-5312 GCA_033721635.1 Marinobacter sp.
ACGTGGGTTTCCAGGATCCACTCGACCTTCAGATCGTTGCTGCGGATATATTCGATAATCTCATCGGCCGAGCGCACATCGGTGCGGCCTGCGGCGTAATCAAAATCCAGGACCGAATCGAGAATGGCGCAGGCCTGGCTGTCCGGGTCGCGCACCACATAACTGAAGGTATTGGTGGGTTCATCAAAAAAATGCTGAACGATCGGGTTGCTCATGACAGTCACCTCTGAGTGATCCAAATATCAATTTGAATCTAAGGATATATTATTTTGTAATATGAGGTGAAATGATCTTTTTTTATATGCGCAATGTTCCTGATACATCAACAAGGCAGTCTCGCCCTGCCTGTTTGGCCAGATAAAGCCGGTAATCCGCCCCTGCGATGAGGGCGTCCGGCGTTGCAGGGCGGTCAACGAACTCCTCTATCCCGGCCACTCCGGCGCTGACGGTCACCGGTATATCCTCGTCATCGAACACAAAACTCTCTTCACGCACCGCTTCAAGAATTCGCTGCACAAACTGCCGCACATCGCCGTGCTCCACGGCGCTGAAAACAACAATGAACTCCTCCCCACCAAAACGGGCAACCACATCCATGGAACGGGTATGACTAACCAGAACATCGGCAAACCGCTGCAAGATGTAATCACCCCCAAGGTGTCCGATGGAGTCGTTGATCTTTTTGAAGTGATCGATGTCGAAGATCGCCAGGGCGAAACGTTCCCCCCTTCGGTTGCTCCGGCCCAGCATTTCATCCAGCCTTGGCATCAGGTAACGGCGATTGTGCAGACCGGTCAGCGGGTCACGGATGGACTGGTTCAACAATTCCTCTTCCAGCCGGTTGCGTTCCAGGGCACCGGACAACAGGCCGGAGACAATAATCAACAGATCGGCCTGATCCAGGCGCCAGGTTCTTCGGCGAAGGGAATCGACGCCAAAAAAACCCGTCACCCGTCCCCGTACCCGGATAGGTACGCAAAACATGGACGACACCCCCTGTTCCTGAAGCAGCGCCCGCTCGGGCGCAGCTTCCCGGGGCATCCGGTCGACATCTTCAATAAAGACCACCCGACTGCCACTGACCATTCCCTCAATCTGTTCCTGCCACCAGTGAAAATCCTCGATCGACACCTGCTGCTGGGTGTCGATCAGAGCGGGCACACCGTCCCTGCACCACTCATGGGTATTGGTCATCACGGAATAGTCGTCGGAAAAGCAATACAGATAGGCCCGGTCTACCTTGAAAAACATTCCGATGGATCTCAGGAGTTCATCAATACACTGATCAATGGTGCCAAAACCAAGGTTGATGAATTCGGTGGATAGGCGGGCAATCAGCCGCTGAAAGCCGGCCTGGAAAGAAAACTCCGCCTCGCTCTCGCGCAGGCTCTGTTCCAGGTTTTTATAATGCTGAATGTTGTGGAACTGGCCGTACCAGAGAGTGCTGCCATCGGACTGGCGCTCGGGCTCCGCATTAACCTCAAACCACTGGTAACCGCCATTCTCCAGCCTGAGCCGGGCCCGATAGCTCCAGGTGCTCAACGTATCTGCCGAGGCACGGATGCTTCCCATCACGGCATCCACGTCCTCAGGATGGATCATTGCGAAAATTTGATCCGCGTTCTCACTCAGATCCGCGGGAGCAATGCCAAAAAGCGACTGCACATGTTCGCTGATGAAGGGACAGCGGTGGGAATCGCCTTCCGAACTCACCCAATAAACGAAGAGGACTCCAGGAACCCCAGAGGCCAATTTCTGAAAAAAACGGGCAGACAAAGCAGTTTGCTGCCCGTTACCGGACCTTGACGCCATGGACAACGCGTCCTCCTGACGGACGATTCACGCTCTTAGTTAAAGAGTGTAGCCCAGGCTCACAGGAAGCAACTCCCTTCCACAGAGATGTCTCAGAGTGAATCCAGACGACTCCTGGCTTCTTCCCGCCGACCGGTATCGGCGACTTCGCGGCCCGCTCTGTCGGGTGCTTCGAGGACTTTCTGCAGATAGCTCCGGGCCCGTTCCGGCTCGCCCTGGTCCAGCAGAAAATCGCCAAAGAAGAAATTGGCATCCATACCATCAGGATTGATCGCCAATGCTTTCTGTAAATACTGACGGGCCTTGTCGTCATCACCGAAGCCCAGTGGCCAGCCAGGGACCTGGTAATAAAGGCTGCCAAGGGAAGTGTAAGCGGAGCCATCCAGCGCATCGGGATCGATTGCCAGGGCCGCTTCCAGGGATTTCCGGGCGTCCTTGACCAGGGCCAGGGCACCCAGACCACCTTTGGCACCGGCGTAGGTGCTCAACACAATACCCTGCCAGATCAGCGGCTCTGCCCGGTCCGGATAATGGGCAACAAACTGTTCCGCCTCGCCAGCCAGGCCCTCGAAGGCTTTCTCTTTTTCGTTCTCAGGCACCTGGTACTGGATCTCGGCCCAGCGATGCTGGATGTCGGCCAGCTGGGTCTCAAGAGCAGCCGCCCAGAGCGGCTGGGCAGCCAGACACAGGACCATCAATAAAACACGTTTCATGACAACACTCCCGGATTCAGAAACCGCCGGATGACCGGCAATTGCTTCAGCATCGCCTTGTCGACAATTTTGGGCAGAATGCCATTGATGACCACGAACAACTTCTCGGGCCAGCCCAGAAAACGCCGGCGATCGTCATTTTCCATGGCCGCCAGAATCTGCGCCGCCACCGATTCAGGTGCGTCCATGGCGTTGCCGAGTGCCCGGTTCAGCTCGTTCACGGCCTCCGGATTCATGTCAGTGACAGTGGCGCGGGGGGCCACATAGATCACCTGAACCGGGGTATCGGCCAGTTCCCTGCGCAGGGCTTCGCTGAAACCGCGCAGACCAAACTTGCTGGCGCAGTATGCGGTGTAGCCGGGGAAACCGATGCTGCCAAAGGTCGACCCCACGAACACCAGCGCTCCCTGTTCGGCTTTTTCGAACCTTGGTGCAAAATGCCTGGCGACAATCATCGCTGACCGGAGATTGACGGCAATCTGGGCGTCCAGTTCATTGACTGTCATATTGCCCAGGCTGGCAAAGCAGTTCTGGCCGGCACAGTGGATAACGCCATCAATATCCGGATAGGCATCGCCGAGCCGACCCAGCTGCTGGTCGAGGTCCGGCGCCGCAAGATCCAGATGTACTAGCGAGACACCTTCCCGATGTTCGAGCTTTTCCGGGTGCCGGGAAGCGATAATCACCCGAGAACCTGCCCTGACCAACGGCTCCACAAGCGCCTTCCCTATACCGCCGGTGCCACCCAGAAGCAGGAACACCCGATCATGCAGCCTCATGGCGCCGCTCCTTGCGATTCTCGGGCACGGGAATGCTGTGCAGCATGTCGCCGTAGAGCCTGTAGACCATACGGGCCGCCTCGATAATGGCCTGCTGATCATCCAGATCGGTAATTTCGTTCATCAGGTTCCGGAAGAACTCGAAATGCTCCTGGTCCAGAGCACCATGGGAGTAGAGGTAGCTGAAGGCTTCTTTAGGCAGGCCAAGCTGTTTCTGGATGGCTTCACCGAGCGGCGTCGCCAACTCGATCGACGTTCCCTCAAGCACCTGAACCATGCCGAAGAAGGCGGCCGGGTTACCGCGGTTAATGCGGTCATAGAGGTAGGCGACCATCAGTTCGATGGCGGCGTCCGGGGTGCCATGACGGATGGCCTCCTTGTCTTCCCCGCAGGCCGCAAGATCGTTGAGGATCCATTCATGGTGGCCATACTCCTCCTCGATATATTCCACCAGCGCCTTGCGCACAAATTCCAGACGCTCTGGCAGGCGGCCACCGCAGGCCATCATCAGGGGTACCGTGTGCTTTACGTGGTGATAGGCCTGGGTCAGGAACCAGGTATAGCCGGTCAGGTCGAACCGGCCCTCGCGGATCGCCTCAATAACGGGGGCTCCGGTTACGTGGGCGCGGGCTTGGGCAGTTTCGGACTGCAGTCGATCGAAAAAAGCCATGAAAGATCCTCCTGGCGTGTTTGAGAAATCGGATTTGGGAACGGAAAGATTCATGAAAACCGGAAATGCCCCTGCAAGCAGCGTCGGCAGATCGGCCTGGATCTGCTGACGAACAGGGCGTCCGTTTGGAGTTACGTGACCTTCAGCCTGGTTCAGGGGCTGCCGGCGGATATAAATCCCGGACAACCGGGCGTAGTCCGGCAAGTTGTCATTCAGCGAGTCCAGTTGTGCGCGCAGCGCTTCGGGCGAGCGGCCGTCCTGCGCAACCACGAGGGCCGAGGGGCGGGGATCGCCATCGCCAAACACCACCGCCTGGCGCGCACCGAGCGCCTGAATCAGCTCACTCTCCAACCACTCCGGGCTGACGTTGCGACCAAAGCTGGTAATCAGGAGGTTCTTGGCACGACCGCTCACCGACAGGAAACCCTCCGGGTCACGGGCACCCAGATCCCCGGTATCCAGCCACTCATCGCCCACCGGCTCATCACCCAGGTAGCCGAGGTGAGTGTTACCGGCCACCAGAATGTGTCCGCGGTCGTCCACACGCACCCGAACATGGGAGAGCGGCTTTCCTACCGCACCTTCACGCTCGTTCCCGGGCACGTTCAAAGCCACCACCGAGCTGCACTCTGAAAGCCCATAACCCTCATAAAGCGGCAGTCCGACCGCGCGGCCCCTGGCAAGCAGGTCCGACGAAACCCGTCCGCCACCAACTGCCAGAAACCGGAACGAATGACTGTCCAGATGTTTCTGTTCGGCCGCAGACACCAGCGCCATAGCCAGTTTCGGCACCAGCCGGCCGATGTCCAGCCCACTGCTTCCGGTCATGCCGAGACCCTGAAAGGGGGCGACCATTACCGTACTGCCCATAAGCAGTGGCAGATAAACCCCGGCAATGTTCTCCAGCAAGGTTGCCAGCGGCAGGATGCAAAGGTGCCGCTCAAGGTCGACGCCCTCCAGGCGCTCCCGCAATGCCAGCGTGGTGGCCGTCATCTGGGCCACCGACAGGCAAACGCCCTTGGGGTTGCCGGTGCTGCCAGAGGTGAAGGTGATCTTTGCGGTCTGCTCCGGCATCCAGGCGGCTGCCGCTGTTACCGGCAAATGCCTTAGCCAGACACCATGGCCAATGTGCTCACCGCCATTGCTTGCGCCCCCTGACAACAGGCAATCAAGGCCAGCTCGTTCAGTCAGGTGTTCCGTCTGGGTCCGTGAAAAAAACACCGGCACGGGGACACACACCACGCCGGCAAGCAAACAGGCCAGATCGGCAAGAATCCACGCCACGGAGTTGTCGCCACACAGGCCGGCCCGGCGCACACCAAGGCGGGTCAACTGGTC
>JAWWAT010000273.1:0-5307 GCA_033721635.1 Marinobacter sp.
AGTTCTGCAGAGGCGGAAGCAAACAGCAGTTCGGAGGGTAGCAGGAACCGGTCGCCGACAATCCGGACGTTCTCGTTACCGGCAAGAATATCCCGCAGGCGGGCAAAGAATTCAGACTGATACTGTTCCAGCTGGCTGACCCGCTCGGCCAGCAGTGTGTTCAGCCGTCGGCTGACCTGTTCCAGCTCCTGTTCTTTTTCCGCCGTCATCTGTTCCTGAAGCTCCAGTGCCGAGGCAATCTGCCTGAGCTGCTCCCGCAGTGAAGCAATCTGATTGGACAGCCTCAGGATCATGGCCTGCTGGCTGGCGGACATTTCGTCTTTCTCGTCGATGGACTCTTCCATGCTGGCCAGGCGCTCTGACTGGGCATCGGCCATGGCCGTCTGCCGCATCAGCTGTTCGCGGGTGGATTCCAGTTGATTCATCAGGCTACTGTTACGGTCCTGCAGGCTGGTCAACTGATCCTCGAGTGCCTCGCTGCGGTTTTCCTCCAGCCCCAGCAGCTCCGAGAGTTCGTTCAACTGGGCATTGAGGCGGGCCAGCTGGGTATCCCGGTCAGACAGGGTCTGGGACAGGTACAACTGACTGACCACGTACACCAGCAGCATGAATATGACCAGCATCAGCAGAGCCGAGAGCGCATCCACGTACCCCGGCCAGACGTTGGTGGTGCTGCGGCTTCGGCGCCTGGATCCGATCATGACAGGTCTTTCTCGCTGTCTATACGATCTACAAGATTGGTGACGCCGGTCAGCCACTCCTCCAGGCCGTCATAAAAGCGGTTCTGGGCATGGCCGGCCTGGATGTCGAGGAAGCCGAGTATCAGCGAGCCGCCAAGGCCCAGCAGGGAGGAACTGAACGCAGTACCCATGCCCTCAAGCGGCGTAAGCAGGCCTTCCTGGAGCTCCGCAAACACCTTTCCGAAGTCTTCCTGGCTCATGTCCAGGCCGGTAATCACCTGGCCGACCGAGTTGATGGTGCCCAGCAGCCCCCAGAAGGTGCCGAGCAGCCCCAGGAACACCAGCAGGCTGATGAAATAGCGGGTGATTTCCCGCTGCTCATCCATCCTGGAATGAATGCCATCGAGCACGGTGCGAAGAGACAGGGTAGACAGTGTGAAACGGTCCTTGGTCGCATCCTCGCCAAGCTGCCTTGCCAGCGGCTTCAGCAATTTGGGCTCCTGAACCACAGAAAGTCCGGCGTGGCCGGTTCGGAACTGGGCGATCCATTTCAGTTCCGGAAACAGCACGAATACCTGCCGGTAGGTGAGGCCAATGCCGACGATCAGAACCCCGAGAATCAGCAGGTTGAAAACCCAGTTGGCCATAAAGGCAGAGATCAGGGGTTTGTGGATCAGGGCGCCGACGATGACGACCACGCCAAGGAACAGTGTCATCCAGAAAAGAGTGTGTTTCGGGTTGCTCATAGCGATGGCCAGCTTTTTTGAGATATTCCTCAAAACGTTAGCACAGATATGAGAAGCTGTTGGCGACAGTAACTTAACTTTAATCGGAGCGCTTCATGGCTGGTGATCTGCCTTTCCGTTTTCGCTTCCGGGTTCGCTATGGCGAATGCGATGCCCAGGGGGTGGTGTTCAACGCCCGCTATGCGGATTTCGTTGATATTGCAGTGAATGAGTATATTCGCACGCTGTTTGGCGATTACCAGCATCTGCTGGATCAGGATCTGGACATCCAGGTCGTGAGTCTCACTGTTAACTGGAAAGCCCCGGCAAAGTTTGATGATGTGCTGGAGGCCCGGATTCGGGCGGGACGCATTGGCAACACTTCGTTCACATTGCATCTGGAGTTTTTCCGATACGGGGATGAGGCGTTTATCGCCGATGCCGACGTAACCTATGTGGTGATTCAGCCTTCAGTGATGGGAAAGGTGACGATACCGGATCACGTTCGTGAACTGCTGGAGCAGGGCGCCCCCGGTGAGTTGATCAGTCATGCAGGCGAGTGAACTGGGAGCCTGAGAAAACGGCCAGATGAGAATCTCATCTGGCCTCGGGTTTATCTTCCGGTCTTTGGCGGGTCAGGCCTCTTGAAGCGCCTGCACCACGGCCTTCGCTGCACCCTCGGAAGATGCCGGGTTCTGGCCGGTAATCAGCTTACCGTCCACCACGATGTGCGGTGCCCAGTCGTCACCGCGGGTGTAGGTGGCGGTGTTTTCCTTGAGCATATCTTCCAGCAGGAAGGGCACCACGCCACTCAGGCCTACCGCTTCTTCCTCGCTGTTGGTGAAGCCCGTAACTTCCCGGCCGCCAACGATGTTCTGGCCCGGCTTCACTTCCACATTCTTGAACACGGCAGGCGCATGGCAGACTGCACCAATCACCTTGTCCTGCTCGTAAGCGGTTTTGATCAGGGCAATGGACTTGTCGTCATTGACCAGATCCCACAGTGGGCCGTGACCGCCCGGATAGAAGATCGCGTCGTAGTCGTTCATGTCCACATCACTCAGCTTTTTGGTGCTGGCGAGGGATTCCTTGGCGTGGGCATCCTGCTGGAACCTGCGGGTGGTCTCAGTCAGCGCCTCTTCCGCCTCGCTGTTTGGATCGACTGGCGGCTGTCCGCCCTTCGGTGAGGCGATGGTGATGTCTGCGCCGGCATCCCGGAACACGTAGTAAGGTGCGGTGAACTCTTCAAGCCAGAAGCCGGTCTTATGGCCGGTGTCGCCCATCTGGTCATGGGATGTAAGAACCATCAGAATCTTCATGGTTTCCGTCCTTTTCATTGACGAATGAATGGCGCTTCTTGATTGCCGTGATAATGAAATTGTGTCATCAGTGACTGAATTCAACCGTCAGTACGTAATTCCGACAATCCCGGATCTTGAACCGTCTATACTGGAGACAGATGACCAGACTTCACAAGAATCTGAAAACCTCACAGGCAAGGATGACTGGAATGCGAGTGTTCGCCGCCGCTGTTCTGATGGCGCTAGTGTTTCCTGTTTCGGCCCAGCAGGGCACAGAAACCGTGGAGGGGCTGACTGTCACCGTGGGTGCCAATCACGCGCCCCCGTACCGGATTATCCAGGGTGGCGAGCGAAGCGGCCTCTATGTGGATATCTTCGAGGAAATTGCTGACCGTCTTGGCTGGGAAGTGCGCTACCGCGAAGCGCCGTTCCGACGGGTTCTCAGAATGGTCCAGCAGGGCGACGTGGATGTCATGCTGGGCCCTCTCGAGACCCGGGAGCGGGCCGAATTGATGGAATTCGTGGCGCCTGCCTTTCCCCCGGAACGGCGTTTGTTTTTTAATCTGAGCAAATACCACCGCATTGAGCGTTATGACGATCTTTATGGCAGGGCCATCGGTGTGCTTGAAGGCGCCTCATATTTTCCCCGTTTTGATAACGATGAAAAACTGCTAAAAGAGCCGGCGCCACGTTATGAAAACCTGATGCAGATGATGCAGAAAGGCCGGGTGGATGTCGTGATCGCCCCAGAGCTCGTAGGTTTATACACGGTCGAGAAGTTGGGGCTGGATGTTGAGGTTTCACCGTTCTTTGTGCCCGGAGAGCGCTCTTACATCGCTGTTGCGAAGAACTCGCCCGTGCTGAAGTATGCCGATGATATTCGGGCGGCGCTGAAACTGATTGAACTGGAAGGCATCCACGAGGAACTGGTGTTGAAGTATATGGACCGAGTTGCTGAATGATTCCCGAGCAGTCTGACCTCTGGTTTCTACCCCTGGGTGGAACCGGCGAAATTGGTATGAACCTCAACCTCTATGGCCACGACGGTGCCTGGTTGATGGTGGACTGTGGCGTTACCTTTCCAAAGCCTGGCCGCATTGCCGCCGATGGTACCGTCCACCACCGGGGGGAACCGCCGGTACAAATGGCGGACCCCGCCTTTATCGCCGACCGCCGTGATCGCCTGGCGGGCCTGGTTATTACCCATGCCCATGAGGATCACGTCGGAGCCGTACCCTATCTCTGGCCGCTGCTGCAGTGTCCGATCTACACCAGCCGGTTCACCGCCGAAATTCTGCGTCGCAAACTGGCGGAGTTCGATCTGCTGCATCGTGTTCCGATCATTGAGGTGGAGACTGGCCAGAGCAAACAGATCGGGCCGTTCAGCGTGCAATGGCTGGCGCTGACTCATTCCATTCCGGATCCCAATGCGCTGATGATTCGCACTGCCGCCGGTAACGTTTTCCATAGTGGAGACTGGAAGCTGGATGAGCAGCCGCTGGTAGGGCACGGCTATTCGCCAAAGACCTTCACCGACCTGGCGGAAGAGGGGGTGAACGCCATGGTGTGCGACTCCACCAACGCCACGGTTTCAGGTCACTCAGTGTCCGAAGCGGCCTTGCATGCAGGACTGCTGCAGGCTGTCCGTACCGCCCAGGGGCGAGTGGTAGTGACCTGTTTTGGCAGTAACATTGCCCGCCTGCACACGCTCGCCTCGATTGCGCGGGAAACCGGCCGTTATATGGGGTTATTGGGTCGCTCTCTGATTAATATGAGTGGCGCGGCCAGGGCAGCCGGGCTCTGGGATTCGGCCGACCAGTTAATCAACCCCGCGCATCTGGGCTATCTCCCGAGGGATGAAGTACTGGCGGTGGCAACCGGCAGTCAGGGCGAACCGAGGACGGCACTTCGCAGGCTGGCGGCTGGTACCCATCCGGATTTCGAGCTCGAAGCGGGAGACACAGTGGTCTTCAGCGCCCGTGCCATTCCCGGCAACGAGGAAGCCATCGAGGCACTGGTGAGCAGGCTGAAAGAACTGGGGGTCCGGGTCATCACCGCCGAGGATGCTGATTTGCCAATTCATGCTTCAGGTCATCCTGCGCAGGAAGAATTGGAGTTAATGTACAAATGGGTGAAGCCTGCCATTGCCATTCCGGTACATGGTGAAGCTGAGCACATGGAAACGCACGCTGACATAGCCAAAGCAACTGGTGTACCCCGAGCCATGGTGGGCAGAAACGGCGATCTGTTCATGATCCGGCCAGTGCCGGGAGTACGTCGCCAGGTTGTCGAAACCGGCCGTCTGGGCTGGCTCAAAGAAGGTCTTGTCAGAGTTGAATAAGTTATTTTCTTCGGTTTTCGGTAAGTCACTTGTATTCGCAGTTGCCACCTTGTCCCTGGCGCCAGTCCACGCCTTGCCCGCCCCTCCCTGTAATACGCTCACCGTCAGTGGGAATCCTGAATATCCACCCCTGCTCTGGCGCGATGAAAAACACCCGGGCTATCTGATTGGCGCAGTGCCTGCTTTGCTCGAGGAAATCACCCAGCCTTTGGGTGTGAACGTGGAAGTCAGGGACATTGGCTCCTGGGCCCGGGTGCAGC
>JAWWAT010000274.1:0-5300 GCA_033721635.1 Marinobacter sp.
CTGCCGCCTCACTGTAACCGGGCGCTTCGAAGGCAGCCTTGCGATAGTTCGCCAGCGCCCTGCTAAAGTGGCCTGCCTGCAATCGCGCATCCCCGGCAAGGCGCAGGACCTCTCCACTCTGATCAACCCGGGGCGCGAGTCCTTCATA
Source organism: Marinobacter sp. (assembly GCA_033721635.1). Taxonomy (GTDB): domain Bacteria; phylum Pseudomonadota; class Gammaproteobacteria; order Pseudomonadales; family Oleiphilaceae; genus Marinobacter. Next base: position 149 of record JAWWAT010000274.1, read on the forward strand.
GTAACTGGCGGCCTGTGCAAAAGCGGACTCAGAATCTGCCACCCGATTCTGTTTTGCCAAGCCAGCGCCCAGGTCATAGTGATAATCCGCCAGCCGCCTGCTGTAACTCCGCCACTTTTCCTGCTGGCTCCCATCCAGCCCAGCAAAAGCGGAATCCACGCTGTAGCTCTCGACGAATCGGGATCGCGCAGCGCGGACCTGATCCATGTCTCCCGCCGCCTGCCAGACATCCACAATCTGCAAACGGAAGGCAGGAACAGCATGGTGGCTGGGGGAATGCTCGATAAAGGCCCGATTGGCGGCCACACTTGATTGGGTCTCGCCCTGAATGGCGTAGTAGTCCGCAAGCCGGTCGAACAACAGGTGCTCCCAGGGACGCGGCTGCTCCCTATCCAACCAGGAAATGAGGGTGTCCGGACCACTGTTCCGGGCCGCCATCAACGCCAGAACGCGAAAGGTGTCGTCAATGGTATCGACACTGGATTCACTGACCGACTCGAGGCTCTGTTCCTGCGGCAGAAACTCGTCCAGAACCTCAACAAAGGTGGCTGCCGACCGGCTCCACGCAGAGGGGCCCTGCTTGAACTGACTCCAGCCAAGCATGTACCTGGCCTTGGTACTGAATTCTCCGCTGTCGCCGGATTCAATCAGTTGCCGGTAACCGCTTTCTGCTTCAGCATACTGGCCTGCCGCAAAGGCATATTCAGCCAACCGGAAGCGGGCTTCAGGCACCAAAGGCGAATCGGGATACAAACCGACCAGCTGTTTCAGTCTCTGGATCGAAGCATCCTGCTGTCCTGTCAGGGCGTGAGCCTTGGCCATCTGGTAGAGCAGTTCGTCCAGCCGCCCGCCATAGGAGCCACGCGCCAGAATGGACTCGTAGCTGCTGATGGCTTCGCTGTAGAGCCTTCCCTCCTCAGCCGGAGCGAACCCTATGTCTTCACCTGAACGGTCCTGGATATTACTCAGGCGGTTAAGGGCATCAATCCGGACCTCCGGCTCGTCCGACGTCTGGAAGAGGCGGTGATAACGGCGGGCCACCTCCGAAGGCGAAATTGCCGGCATCGGCCTGCTTTCAAAGCTCAGGAAGACCGGCCGCATATCCCCGATAGTCTCACCGTCCCGCCCCAGTTCCACACGGAAGGATTCCTGCGCCACAGCTTGCGCTACCAACAATAGGGAAAGGCAGACGCCCTGAAACGGCCGGATCATGGCTGGGTCTCCTCCAGATTCTGAAGGGCGAGATATTCGTACAGGTGAGCAATCTGCTGTTCGGTTTTGTCGAGTGCAAAAGCCATCTGCTGGTCCCTGGCTTCGACATAGTCGAGGGCCAGTTCGTCCAACGCCTTTTCAGAGGCTTTAAGCAACTGGCGAACAGACAGTGACAGCGCTTCATTGCGGTTTGTCAGTGCAGCGGCCGAGCGACGCAATCGTTCCAGGGTTTCCGGTTGCCCCGCTGCCTTGCTGCGGACCTGATTCAATCGGGTCTGGGCGTCCGAGAGCGTTTTCTGAAGAGCTTTGATGCGGGCTTTCTGGCCAGGACCTGCACTAGCCCCGAGAAGCTGCAATCGGGCGCCAAGCTCTTCGCCCCGGGCAAAGAGAACGCCGGCACTTGGCCCTGAGTCCTGCTGATCTATGCCGGTCAACTGTTCTGTCAGAGCGCCCTGAAAAACGCCCAGATCGTGACTGTGGCGTTCAAGCTTGACCTCCATCGAACGAAGCGCGGCCACTCGCCCTACAGCCTTCTGAGCCTCCGGGTCGCCCAAGAATCCAAGAAGATAGGCCATGCGGGGCTGGGTCAGTGTGCGGCTGTCGGCCAGAAACCAGTCGATCCCGGTTTCCCTGGCATCTTCCACCAGGGTTTTATAGGCGCCCTGATCCCGAATCCTTTCGGCCAGTTTGCGGAGGGTCACCCGTTCACTTTCGAACGCAGCGTTAGCGGCAAGGTAAGCTTCTCCGGCCTGCCCCAGATAGCCGGAAAGATCGTAGCCGCGCCCCATGCCAATCCAGGCGTCGGCCACCCCCGGATACGCCAGGGGATACTTCCGGGCCCGGTGCCAGCTCTGCATCGCAGCCCGGTGATTACCCTTTTCTGCCAGGGCCAGGCCATGGAGGTAAAGGCCCCGCGGCGTGTTGAAACTATCCAGATCAACCTTCTCCAGAAAGCTGATCGCCTTATCGAATTCGCCATGCTGGTAAGCAAGGTAGCCCGCGCGGACCAGCAGATTATTCTTCAGATGTTGGCTACGCTCGGAATCGGCGTCACCGTCGGACATGGCTAACGCCACCCGAAGGGCAACCAGCGCCCTCGCCGGGTTGAGATCAGTTTTCGCATAGTCGCTGGCAAGATTGAGGTAACCCAGAGCCGCCCAGTAGCCATCTTTCATACCGGCCAGTATTCGTCCGGCTTCATCAGTTCGGCCCGCGGTTCGTGCCTTCTCTGCCGCTTCATAGAGCGCTTGCTGTCGTCCATCCCCAAGATCCACTCCAACTTCGCCCGCCTGCCGGAATTGCTTGAGACCAGAAAGAACATCCTCCGGCATTGCCGGAGTGGCCGCCACGGAAAGCCCGGAAACGGTCAGGGGCAACACGAAGAGCAGGACTCGGACCATCATGGCGCCCTACTCCCACTCCGTGAAAGACACCCGAGGTTCGTAATCGGGCGCCCGGGCCTCCAAGCCCATCTGCAAACGGAGCACCCCGGGGCGTTTTCTGAACCGGTGAGTGGCTTCCCGCCGCACGAAATCATCATCCACAGAGCGGGCCGTAATCACTGTTTTCAGCTCGTGCTCGCCATTTTCCAGGTTCCCGATGAACAACTGCTGCACTCCACCGCGCTCAAGGGATGCCCGTTCTCTATCGGAATACAGGTGGGAGGCCACGGGCTTGCCATTCATGAACAGCTCCACGGAGTCCAGATCGAGGGCATCCCGGCTCTGAAGTGTCAGAAAAACTGCCAGCCGGGTATTGGCCGGATGAAGGACCTTCTGTTCGAGAGCAAATACGCGCTCGGAATGACCGGCGACCTCGGCACTCAGGCGTTCGAGTTCTTCATCAAGCCCATCGGCGGCTGAGGCCGAGGCAACCAGCACTGCCAGAAACAGCGCCCCGATGGCGACCAACCTTTGGTGTGCTATCCGGCGCCTTTGTGATTGTTGTGAGCCGAACATAAGCCTCCTGCCCTTGTAGTCTCTGTAACTCATGCAAACTTCTGTAACAGATCGGCAGAAAGCGTAACACTTGGTAACCGCCAAGAACGGTATACAGATCACCAAATGGAAAACGCACAGCGAAAGCTGAAGCGGTTGGAAGAGTGTCGAGTTATTTGACGGAGTCAGGAAGGATTTCGGAGCGCCAGAAGATTCAGCGGATAAGTCGAATTTTAAACGACTGTTTTATCAGCTTTTAAGTCAACTGGCCCTGTATTTGCTGACTGAAAAGCTGCGGGAGTGCCTTCAGGCAACCCCGCTTGATATGCCGAGCTTTGCCGATGCCCTCAACCGCATCGGCTTTTTTTTATTTGCTCAGCTGCTTCATGGCCGATTCGAGGCCTTCAACGGTCAACGGGTACATGTGATCGTTCACGAGCTGTTTGGTCATGCCCAGCGAACCGCCATTCCCCCAGTAACTCTCCGGCAGCGGATTGATCCACACAACCTTACGGAAATGCTCGGTGATGCGCTGGAACCAGGTGGCACCCGCCTCCTCGTTCCAGTGTTCGATCGAGCCGCCGGGATGCGAGATTTCATAGGGCGCCATGGTCGCGTCGCCGACAAAGATTACTTTGTAATCGGGCGTGTACTTGTGAAGGATGTCCCAGGTACTGGTGGTTTCGTTCATCCGGCGAATGTTGTTCTTCCACACACTCTCGTAGATGAAATTGTGGAAATAGAAGTATTCCATGTGCTTGAACTCCAGCCGCGCGGCCGAAAACAGCTCCTCGCAAACGCGAACGTGGGGGTCCATGGAGCCGCCCACATCGAAGAAGATCAGCACTTTCACCGCGTTATGCCGCTCAGGCACCATCTTCAGGTCCAGATAGCCGGCATTGCGAGCCGTGGAACGAATGGTATCGTCCATATCCAGCTGGTCCGCTGCACCCTGCCGGGCAAACTTCCGCAGCCGGCGCAGCGCCACCTTGATGTTGCGGATGCCCAGAGTCACGCTGTCGTCCAGATCCTTGAACTCACGCTTCTCCCAGACTTTTACGGCCCGGCCGTGGCGGCCCTTCTTCTGGCCGATCCGGAAGCCTTCCGGGTTGTAGCCGTTGGCACCGAATGGCGAGGTGCCACCGGTGCCGATCCATTTGTTGCCGCCGGCGTGGCGTTCCTCCTGCTCTTCCATGCGTTTCTTGAAGGTCTCAATCAGCTCCTCAAGACCGCCGAGGGAGTCGATCTTGGCTTTCTCTTCCTCAGACAGGTGCTTCTCGAACTCGGCCCGCAACCAGTCATCCGGAATCAGGGCTTCCAGGAGGTCGTCGAGATTCTCGATTCCCTCGAAGTAAGCCTGGAACGCGCGGTCAAACTTGTCGAAGTGGCGCTCGTCCTTGACCAGGCAAAGACGGGACAGGTAATAGAACTCCTCCATATCCGCAAAGGCGAGCCGTTTCTGCAAGGCTTCCAGAAGATCCAGAAACTCCCTCAGACTGGCAGGTACCCTTGCGCGCCGGACTTCAAGAAAAAAATCAATCAACATAAAACGTGACTCTTGCCAATGGGCTTGCCGAGAATCAGCTGCGGCGACGGGCCATGAAGGCGAGCTTCTGCAACAGGTGCACATCCTGCTCATTCTTCACGAGGGCCCCATACAGAGGTGGCAACGCCGAGCTGGTGTCCTTCTCCTGCAGCATTTTCGCCGACAGCTCGTCTGCCATCAGCAGTTTCAGCCAATCAATCAGCTCCGAGGTAGACGGCTTTTTCTTCAGCCCCGGGACCTTGCGCACATCAAAGAAGACTTCCAGGGCATCACGAACGATTTCCTGCTGCAAGCCCGGGAAATGCACGTCCACGATATTCTGCATGGTGTCATGGTCCGGGAAGCTGATGTAGTGGAAGAAACACCGGCGCAGGAAGGCATCCGGCAATTCCTTCTCGTTGTTACTGGTGATCACCACGATCGGCCGTTTTTTCGCCTTTACGGACTGCTGGGTCTC
>JAWWAT010000275.1:0-5227 GCA_033721635.1 Marinobacter sp.
CAGCTTGCAGCCGCGCTGGCTCAGATAGTATTCCTGCTCGGCTGTTTCCACGCCCTCGGCAACCACGGTCAGATTCAGGCTCTTGCCAAGATCGATGATGGTGTTGGCAATCCGTGTGTCTTCCTCATTGACCAGCAGGTCCCGGATAAACTGTTTGTCGATCTTCAGATGCTGGACGGGCATCTGTTTGAGGTAGGTGAGGGAGGAATAGCCGGTGCCGAAGTCATCCACGGCGATGCTGATTCCTGCCTTGTTGAGCCTGTGAAGTTTGGCCACGGCGTCTGAAAGGTTGGTCATAAAGCTGGTTTCGGTCACCTCGAGCTCAAGCCGACCTGCAGGGATCCTGTGACGTCGCAGGGTGTCGAGAATATCGTCGACGATGGTTTCCTGGCGCAACTGAACGGCTGACAGGTTGACGGCTATCCGCAGCGGAGAGCCATCCGATGCCCAGCGTGCGGCCTGCCAGCAGGCCTGATCCAGTACCCACTGGCCGATTTCAACGATCGAGCCATTCGCTTCGGCCACCGGAATGAAGAAATCGGGCGGTACAGAGCCGCGGGTCGGGTGCTCCCAGCGCAGCAGCGCCTCGGCCCCAATCACCCGTTTGCTCTCAAGGTTAATCTGGGGCTGGTACACCAGGTGCAGTTGGTGGTTCGAAAGTGCCTGGGAAAGATCTTTTTCCAGCTGCTTACGATCCCTGATTTCCTGGTCAATGCTGGCAACGTAGAACTGGAAGTGATTATGGCCGTTCTGTTTGGCCAGGGTCATCGTTTGTTCGGCGCTTTGAAGCAGGCGATCTGCCTGGTTGGTATCCGACGGGAACAGCGCAACCCCCATGGTGGCAGTCATGGAAATGCTCTGCTCCTCGACCAGCATGGGCGCGCTGATACAGGCGAGGATACGCTCGGCCGTGTCCGCTGCCTGAAACCCATCCCGGAGTCCTTTCTGAACAATCACGAACTGGTCACTGCCAAGGCGCGCAATGGTGAAGCGGGCATTGTCCAGTTTGCTGGTCAGCCGGTCTGCGATGGTCTGCAGGATCAGGTCGCCGGAGCGAAAACCGCACTGCTCGTTTATCGATTTGAAGTCATCAATGCCGCAGACGATCAGGGACAGCTGAGCGTTGCGCTTGCTGGCATCCTCGATGTCTCGGACCAGCAGTTCCATAAAGGTATCCCGGCTGGGCAGGCCAGTGAGCTGATCATAGCGGGACAGCCGGCTTACGCGGTCTTCCGCCTCCCGGTGGCGCTTCTGGCTGTCACCAATGGCGACCAGGAGGTTGTTGGTGGCGTTTACCCAGAGGCCTAGCTCGTCGCTCTGATGGCCGGAAGGCGTGGAGACCAGGCGGTCATCCGGGTGAGCAGGGTCCACCTGTTTCACGGAACTGACAATTCGCAGTAGTGGTCGCGTCAGAAGCAGATGGAAAACATAGAACAGCACCATCCCGAGTATGAGTGCCGTTGCTATGCCGGAGGCGAAGGTTACCGCGGCCCTGTCCAGCCAGGTACGGGCCGCCGGTGCTGTGTCATAGTGAACATCGAGAAAGCCGTAAACATCTTCCGGGTTGCCATCACGAAAGAGGGGCTCCCTATAGAGGCGCTCGGCGTCAAAAAACGGATCAGTCAGGGGGCGGAACGCGGTTTCCTGGAGTGGCCGGCGGCGATTGCCCAGCGGCTCGCCGTCCGGGTGGACGATGCGCGCCATATGCACCGCTTCCTTCGCGAAAAGACCATCCACCACTTGCTGGGCCAACTCGGCATCGATGCTGAACACGGCCTGGGTGGCTGCGTCTTTTACCATCGCGATCGTCTGTTCTGCGTCCTTGTCCAGTCCACGGGACACGCGCTGCGCATCCAGGATGACCTGTATGGTGCTGACAATGACGCCACTGACAAGGGCCACGGCAAGAATCCACCGTAAGATTCGATAGCCCAGGCGATGTTCAACCTCGAAGGAGTTTTGCATTCAGGCCTGTCTTATTCCGGTTTGCAGGACGATCGTTCCGCATTATTCAGGGCGAAAGTATCGCACCTCGGGCGACGTGCTTGGGTCTTCACCCTGATTATTCGTTTTCAGTATGGTTCAGAGACCCGTTATCTTCATGGAGTATCGGCGATTTTTCCAAAGATTTCAGGGTGTGCTTGTATCAAATTGTAATTGCTTTGGTATGACAGATACAAAAACGCCCGCCAGAGGCGGGCGTTTCGACATAGCCTTTTAAGGCTTTGTCTGGAAACGGAACTTCGATCAGGCCAGGTTTTCGTTCACGAAATCCCAGTTGACCAGGTTCCAGAATGCTTCCAGGTAGTTCGGACGGGAGTTGCGGTAGTCGATGTAGTACGCGTGCTCCCAAACGTCGACGGTCAGCACCGGTTTGTCGGCGCCGGTCAGCGGCGTTTCAGCATTGCTGGTGTTGACGATGCCAACGCTGCCGTCAGCTTTCTTCACCAGCCAGGTCCAGCCAGAACCGAAGTTGTTGGCGGCCTTGTCGTTGAATTCTTTCTTGAAGTCTTCGAAGGAACCGAATGCCTTCTCGATGGCTTCCTTGGCTGCGCCAGTGGGCTCGCCGCCACCGTTCGGGCTCAGGCAGTGCCAGTAGAAGGTGTGGTTCCAGACCTGAGCGGCGTTGTTGAACAGCGGGCCGCTGGCACTCTTGATGATGTCTTCAAGAGATTTGTTGGCGTTGTCCGTACCTTCGATCAAGCCATTGAGCTTGGTGACGTAGGTGTTGTGGTGCTTGCCGTAATGGTACTCAAGGGTTTCCTGAGAGATGTGCGGTTCCAGTGCGTTCTTTTCATAAGGCAGTGCGGGAAGTTCAAATGCCATGAGGTCGTTCTCCCTGTCTCTCTGTTTATGTTGGTGTACGTAAACCCAATATAAGGTCGATTTGAGTCAGATCAACCCTTTGGTGTTAAAGAACTTTTAAACTCGGGGCTGCCGGGCAGGAACTGCGCGCAGTTCTTCACCCGCCACACCAGCTCCTCGTAGCTGTCGGCCAGTATATTCACATGGCCCAGCTTCCGGCCCGGCCGCTCACCCTTGTTGTAGAGGTGAACATGGGCATAGGGCAGTTCGAGGATGCGCTCGATGTCGCCATGTTCGCCGATGATATTAATCATGCAGCTCACGCCACGAGGCGCGACATTCCCAAGAGGGTGTCCGCTCACCGCGCGGATGTGGTTCTCGAACTGGCTGGTCATCGCCCCTTCGATGGTCCAGTGCCCGGAATTATGGACCCTGGGGGCCATCTCATTGGCTACCAGGCCATCGGCAGTCTCAAACAGCTCAAGAGTAAGTACGCCGACATAATCCAATTCGTTCAGTAGTGCCTTGATATAGCGCTCAGCGTCTTCCTGGACATGTTCTTCGAGCTTCGGTGCCGGTGCAACCGAGTAGCGCAGGATGCCTTCGTGGTGAGTGTTCTCAGCCATCGGGTAGAACGCCAGCTCACCGTCTTCAGCGCGCACTGCGATAATCGAGACTTCCCGGTGAAAGTCGACAAACTTTTCCACGATCAGGCGCGGGTGGCCGATGGATGCCCATGCAGCTTCGGCTTCCTCTGGCGTTCTGAGCACAGCCTGGCCCTTGCCGTCATAACCTTCGGTGTTGGACTTTGCCACGACGGGGCAACCAAGTTCCTCGGCAGCGGCCTTCAATGAAGCCGCGCTGTCGGCAATCTTCCACTCTGGCGTGGGGATGCCCAACTGGCCGAACAGGGTTTTCTCCGCCTCCCGGTTCTGGCACACCTGCAATGCCCGGGGGCAGGGGTGAACGGGTTTGTGGGCGGCGATCTTCTCCGCAACCTCTACGGGCAGGTGTTCAAACTCGTAGGTAACGCGATCGACGCGAGAGAGAAAGTCATCCAGGTATTCTCCGTCGCGGTCGATGATGACTTCGCCAAGGCCGGCACTGGGGCTGCCGGACATGTCATAGAAAACAAAGGTCTTGGCCAGTGGGTATCCGGCCAGTGCCAGCATTCTTCCGAGTTGGCCGGCGCCCAGTACACCAATTCTCATTTGTGTTCTCCTGCCTTGTTTTGGCGTTTGATCTTCTGGTTTCCCATTGCGCTGGTGACTATTTGGGGATGCCACCAAAAGTTCAGGGAGCCTTTGGCGGGGGCTTTTCCAAAACTGTAGAGGGCCAGGGATGGCCCGAAACAAGCGCACAGGGACGTGCTTGTAGCGTGTTTTGGAAAAGCCCCCGCCGAAGGCTCCCTTCACCCAACTTGAATCATTGATCTCGAGGGTCAGGATTGTCCAGAATCGTTTCGGTCTGTGTTGCCCGGAACTGTTCCACGGCCTTGCGAACATTGTCGTCTGAGGTGCCGATAATCTGTGCTGCCAGCAGGCCAGCGTTGGTGGCGCCGGCTTTGCCAATAGCCAGGGTGCCGACGGCGATGCCACCTGGCATCTGGACGATGGACAGTAGCGAATCCAGACCGTTCAGGGCTTTGGACTGAACCGGTACACCCAGGACTGGCAGGGCAGTCTGAGAAGCAACCATGCCCGGCAGGTGGGCGGCGCCGCCGGCGCCCGCAATAATGACTTTCAGCCCACGGTCTGCGGCGGTTTTGGCGTACTCAAACAGCAGATCCGGGGTGCGATGGGCCGAGACGACTTTGGTTTCATAGGCCACGCCGAGTTTTTCGAGCATGTTGGCGGCGTGTTCCATGGTGGGCCAGTCGGATTTGGAGCCCATGATGAGTCCTACAAGCGGCTGCATATGCAACAGTCCTGTGATAATTGGAAAGCCGGCCATTGTATGTTTTGCCTACCTACCATGCAAACTTATGGCTTCGGAGAAGGACAGGATGGAGACGCTTTCCGGAAAACGCTACGAGCACCGCTGCGCGGTCCAGCCAGCAATCACAGATTGCTGTCGTTCGCCTGTCGCATGAAGCTTTGCTTCATCAGCGCTCCGTCTCACCCATGTGCGCTTGTCTGAAGCCATCCCTGGCTTCCGACGTTTCTGGAAAAGAAATCCCAACCACGCCCCATGACTCAGTGTGGTCTCCCTGTAATGCACCTTTATTTCACCCTGCTTATAAGTACAGGTATTATCGGACCTTATTGTTTTAACCGTCCAAACTCAGGAGCTGTAATGGAACCCATTCGTCCAGATGATGATGAGCTGAGGGCTGAACGACCGATTGGTAGTGCCGAGACGAAGAAGGCGGCTGAGAGAAAGTCCAGGCCATCTGCCGGTGGTAACGGCGAGCCGTCGGCGC
>JAWWAT010000276.1:0-5215 GCA_033721635.1 Marinobacter sp.
ACCTGACGGTCCAGCCGCAGTTTCAGTTGGTCGGCGGCAAACGACACCTGGGCGGCCGAAATGGCGTTTCTGTCAGCACTTCCGGAGAGCGTTTCCACCAGAGCTCGCCCTGCTCTCGCATCGGAGAGCAATTGTCGGCACTGAGCCTGCAGCGGATGATCGTCGTCCAGAGTGCCGTCATTCAGAGCCCTGAGGCCTCGCTCCGTTGGCTCCAAAACCCGGACAATCAGAAAGCCGCCTGCAGCGACAAGGCCAACCACGAGCCCGATCAGAATCGACGCAGGCTCCAGACCTAACAAAGGCGCCACCACTGCACAGATGACGGCAAGAACAACGGCAAACGCCATCCCCCAAAGCATTGAAGCCCGATCCAGTAAGCCCATAGAAACCTCTTCTTTTTCGTTGCTTCTGCAAACATTTTGTTATTAAAGGCCATTGTGGAGACTAAAGAATTGACGTGAGTTAATAACTGATACTTTAGTGTACTTATCATGCTTATCGGCGGAAAAGCATGTTTCTGAAACAAAAAACCGCAAACCCGACTCACTCTGTTACCGAGTGCGCCGGGTTTGCGGTGTTCAGATGACTACGTCGGCGTTGGCTCAGGCGCCAATAACGCCTCCGTCGTCCTTGGTAACAATGACAGTTGCGTCACGCGGGCGCGGATCATTGGAATCCGGCCAGTTACCGTCAGGGTGCTGGATGTTGACGAACATGGTCTTCACGTCCGGCGTGGAGACTACGCCGGTAACTTCACAACCAACGGGGCCAACGAAGAAGCGCTTGATTTCTCGGGTCTCCGGGTTTGCGGCCAGCATCATGTTGTTCTGGTAGGGCGCAGCATCAGAACCGTCGGTCTGGATCCAGAGACGACCGTTATAGTCGAACCACAGGCCATCCGGGCTGTTGAAGATGTTGTCGTCGGTCAGGGATACGATAACCTCGTCATCCACCACGGTTTCCGTGCCCTGCTCGCCGGCAAATACGAAGATGTCCCAATCAAACGTGGTGGCGGTATGGTCGTTACCTTCCTCGCTCCAGCGGATGATATGGCCAGTCGCGTTATTGGCATTCGGGTTGGCCGCGTTGACCTGTTCCTCGGTACGCCGGGTATTATTGGTCAGGGTGAAGTAAACCTGGCCTGAATTCGGGTCGACGGCGCCCCACTCCGGACGGTCCATGGGGGTTGCGCCGGCGATATCAGCGGCCAGACGGGGATTCAACAGAACATCAGCCTGGTTTTCAAAGCCAGTGAACGCAATTTCGCCGACGTTCGTGCCTGTTGCATCATCAACCTTTCCTTTGAACTCGGCATCCTCAAGGTCCAGAGCCAGCCAGTCGCCGGAACCGTCGTCGTTAAATCGGGCCACGTACAGAGTACCTTCATCGAGAAGGTATCCACCGGCTGTGGCTGCGTAATAAGGCTTCGACGATACAAACTTGTAAATGTACTCGAAACGGGAGTCGTCGCCGGAGTAGCAAACCACCGGCTCACCTTCCTTCACTGGCGCGAAGATGACTCCTTCATGACCAAAACGACCCAGGGCGGTCCGCTTCTGGGGCTTGCTTTCCGGCGTGAACGGATCAATTTCAACCATGAACCCGTAGGTGTTGGCCTCATTACGGTAGTCGTCAGCGGCAGATGCACCAGAGGGGGTCACGTTAAATCGAACGTACTGGTCTGCACCGCTATCGGCAAGTTCCCAGTCGTAGCGGGAAGTGTCATCAACGCCGTGACGGACCTGCTCGCGCGGACGGTCAGCATCGGTATTCTTGAAGTAGCCGTGCCAGTTTTCTTCAGCCGCCAGGTAGGTACCCCAGGGTGTCGGCCCCATAGCACAGTTATTCAGTGTCCCGCGGGTCTCGGTGGCGTCTGGGCTGTATTTGGTGATCAGCTTGCTGTAACCACGGGCCGGGCCACGAATGTCCATCTCGGTGTTACCGGTGATCCGACGGTTGAAGGGGCTGCCAAAGACAATGTCCCACTTGCCATTGCTGTCCCGCTTGATGTGCACCACCGAGACACCGTGAGCTGCGATTTCCTTGCGAACCTCATCGGCAGGCCGAACTCCGCCATTGTCCGACGCCTTGGTGGCGCCGTTGGCGTGCAGGGCGCCCTGGTTGATGTACTCATGGTTCATCACCAGAAGGCCTTCGCTTGAGCTGTTGCCGCCAGCCTTCTGGTCAATCGGGAAGAAGTGCACGCCGTCGTGATGCATGCCTACCTGCTGCTCCTGCTCCGCACCGGTGTTCGTGCCATCGGGTTTATACTCAGGGTAAGATCCGGTGATGGGAGTGCCCCAGGGCAGGAACGTCTCGGAGGAGTAGCCTTCCGGAACAACCACCTCGTTGGCCGTTGATGTCGGTACCGCCTTGAAGCCGATATCGGTGCTCGAAACATTGCTGCTGGTGGTGCTGCCATTACTGTCGCTGCCACAACCAGCGAGCCCCAGCCCCATGACGCTTGCCAGAGCAGCACCCACGCTACCTTTCATCAAGGTACGGCGCTGCATGCGTGCAGCCAGGACCTGGTGAAAAGGGGTGTTGTCAGTGTGATTGACTACCGGCTCGTAGTTGGGATCCAGGTAGTTGGGATCTAGGTCGTGCTTAGCCATGTTATTGCCTCTCTCAAAGAACAGCGGGTCCATGTTGTGAGAGGCCAGTTTCGGCGGGGAATGTGACAGTAAGCGGAAATTAAAAAGACAAACTCGTTAACATTACTTTACAGGCGACGGGACCCGGGCACTGACCGCCCCGAAGCAATCTGTGAGGGCGGAGCGGTCAGCTTGATCTGTTACTGCTGGGTGGCTTCTTCGTAGCCTTCCTCGATTGAATCGCCAGCCTCTTCGGCGGCATCGGCCATGGCTTCACCGGCTTCCTCGGCGCCTTCCTCCAATTCGCCCATGGCACTTTCGTCCTGTCCGGTCGCTTCTTCCAGGGTTTCCTCGGTGGAATCGGCCGCGTCCTCCATTATATCTCCGGCGTTATCCGCAGCCTGCTCAACATCCACCCCTTCGTTGTCTTCGGAGCTGCAGGCAGCCAGGCCGAGTGCAAGAAACATCAGAAGCGCACTTATTGTGAGCTTGTTCATACCATATCCCTCTGTTGGCAAGTATTTACAACGGCGAACAGATTACGGCCGGGGCAGACATCAAAGCAATTACCGGGCGATTACCCTTTCGTTAACCGGTGTTTTCGGAGAGCAACTGGCCATCGATGGTAATGAGGTGATCAAACGGGAGCATGGTGCCGCGACCAAGCAGCAGGAAATCCTGGCCGGCCCGGCTAAAGAGATCGCGAATCACATCATGAACAAGACAGATCTGGCCGGCGCTGTCGCGGTAGACCACCTCAGCAAGCCTGCCAGAGGAATGGTACTCACGCAGCATCCCCTGGACAGAGCATGAGGCGGTAGCAGACGAAGGGTTAGTCATGGCTGATTCTTCCTTGTGATCAAGCTCTTCTTCTATAAATCAGTCTGGCCCAGAAACCGGCTTTCTGCCAAAGAAATGCCATTTGTCATTTCGAGCCAAGGTTGGTTTTACATATGGACGTCCGTTGCATTGTTTGATTGTCCGACATAAATTGCAGATACGCGCACCGAACGGGAGAAAACAATGAACGCCAAAACCCCAGACAATCTGCAATCACATCAAATCACGTCACCTGTCGAACAAGACCTGACTGGCAACTGGAAAGACCCCAAACGCTACATGTGGTTGCTAGGTCCCGCCTTGCCGGGCATCGGGCTTGCCGCGCTGACAGGCTACGCCCTGGCCCCGAAAAAGCTGAAAGCACTGGCCTGGACCGGCCCTGCTCTGGTGCATGGAATCATTCCCGCCCTGGACCGTGCTATTGGTGAAGATCAAAGCAACCCTCCAGAATCTGCAGTGAAAACACTGGAGCAGGACAAGTACTACGATCGGATTGTGAAGGCCTTCATTCCAACTCAGTACGCCATGACCTTCATGGGTGCCTGGCTTGCCAGCCGCAAGACCACGCCTCTGGACGACAAAATCGGGCTGACGCTTACGGTCGGCGCTATCAACGGTGTGGGTATTAACACGGCCCACGAACTCGGCCACAAGTCGAACAAACTGAACAAGTTGCTGGCGATGGCGGCCCTGGCCCCCACCGGCTACACCCACTTTGTTGTTGAGCATAACTTCGGCCATCACAAACGGGTGGCCACGCCGGAGGATCCGGCCAGCAGCCGCATGGGTGAGAGTTTCTGGAAGTTCCTGCCACGCACGGTGCTGGGAGGTATCAAGTCGTCCATCAAGATCGAAAAGGCGAGGCTTGCTCGCAAAGGCAAGGGCTTCTGGAGCCTGGACAACGAGCTGCTGCAGGGCTGGGCCATGAGCGCCGGGTTCTTTGGCGCGACGACGCTGGTTTGCGGCCCCAGGGCGGTTCCCTTCCTGGCGGCGCAAGCGGTATACGGTGCCAGCCTGCTGGAGAGCGTGAACTACATTGAGCACTATGGCCTGCTGCGCCAGAAGGACAAGAACGGCAAATACGAGCGCACCCAACCGGAGCACAGCTGGAACAGCAATCACATCGTGACCAACCTGTTCCTTTACCAGCTGCAGCGGCATTCAGACCATCACGCTCACCCCCAGCGCAGCTTCCAGGCCCTGCGGCACTTCGAGAAGGCACCCCAGTTACCCGGGGGTTATGCCTCCATGCTTCTGCCGGCCTACCTGCCACAGTGGTGGTATGAAACCATGGATAAGCGGGTGATTGATCACTACGAGGGGGATCTGAGCAAAATCAACTGGGATCCGGATCGAAAAGAGGAACTGATGGCCAAGTATGCGGACTACGCTGCTGAGGTGGCAGCGGAAGCGAGGGCTCGTCGCGAATCCGGGAATTCCGAGGCCGCCTGAAGTCTTGCCCCAGCCTTGACGTTATAGAGCATGCAGCCAACCGGGGTCTTCCTTCCGGGAGACGCCGTGAACCCATCCATGGGGGCTTGATCGCAGCATCCCTGCTGCTCACACTCCCGGAAGGAAGACCCCGGTCGGCTGCCCACATTTCTGATCAATTCGCCAGCTTCTTTTAGTCCCGAGAGCACGTGCTTCCCGAGCAAATTTAGAATTCACTTGCCTTTAAAAACAGCTTCCCGCCGTTCCAGGAAAGACTGGATTCCTTCTTTGACATCTTCACTGGCCATAACCGGCTGCAGATCCGGGAACAAACGCTGCTTCGCAGCCTC
>JAWWAT010000277.1:0-5188 GCA_033721635.1 Marinobacter sp.
GGCCTGGCCGACTCAAGCCAGAAGCCGGAGCGGCAGAAGTATACCGACACTATTCGAGAGTTTGAACGCCGTGCACCCAATCACTAACGGGAACGGCGTGAGAAATGCTCCCGGAAGACCAGGACAGATCTTGAAAAGACTGCATCCTGTACCCGGGAGAAAGGAAAAACCGCGCGGAAAACCGCGGGCGACATCGCGAAGAATCATTGCCACCCAGGGCCGGGCCGTCCAGCATACGAATACGACGTGAGACCCAGGCACCTGAGTGAACCTGAAAACGGATAATATGCGTCAACAGACACGAACCTTACACGACCTCCCCCTGCCCACAGGCAGCCGGATCGTCGGCGTTGGTCTCAGACCGATAGGATCACACCCCCGAAGGGTCTGATTCGTCTGGCTGCCGGTCCGCCCTTGATGTAACAGGGCCCGCGGCACGCACATCCTGCTTCGCTGATGCGAACCCCTACGGTTTTCTGTCAAATTAAACGACAGGAACTCCTTCTTTCCATGAAAAGAATGCTTATCAATGCAACTCATCCCGAAGAGTTGCGCGTTGCACTGGTTGATGGCCAGCGTCTGTTTGATCTTGATATCGAATCCAGCTCCCGCGAGCAGAAAAAAGCCAACATCTATAAAGGCCGCATTACCCGCGTCGAGCCCAGTCTTGAGGCCGCCTTTGTCGATTTCGGCGCCGAGCGCCATGGCTTTCTGCCGCTGAAGGAAATTTCCAAGGAGTATTTCAAGAAATCTCCCGGCCAGATCGAAGGCAAAATCAACATCAAGGACGTTGTGTCCGAAGGCCAGGAAGTTATCGTACAGGTCGACAAGGAAGAGCGTGGCAACAAGGGCGCAGCCCTGACCACCTTTATCTCCCTGGCCGGTCGCTACCTGGTGCTGATGCCCAATAACCCCCGTGCCGGCGGCATTTCCCGCCGCATTGAGGGCGATGAACGGGCACAGCTCAAGGAAGCCATGAACGATGTCCAGGTGCCAAAATCCATGGGCATCATCGTTCGCACCGCCGGTATCGGCCGTAGCACCGAAGAACTGCAGTGGGATCTGGATTATCTGGTGCAGTTCTGGGAAGCCATCACCCAGGCCGCCGGCGAGCGCAAGGCCCCCTTCCTGATTCACCAGGAAAGCAACGTTATCATTCGCGCGGTTCGCGACTACCTTCGCCAGGATATCGGCGAAGTGTTGATTGACGCCAACGGGGTTTATGAAGACGTTCTGAATTTCGTTCGTGCGGTCATGCCCACCTTCGAAAACAAGATCAAGCTGTACAAGGATGAAATCCCTCTGTTCAGCCGCTACCAGATTGAAGGTCAGATCGAGACGGCGTTCCAGCGCGAAGTGAAACTGCCCTCCGGTGGCTCCATCGTGATTGATCCGACTGAGGCCCTGGTTTCCATCGACATCAACTCCTCCCGGGCCACCAAGGGTCAGGATATCGAGGAAACCGCCCTGCAGACCAACCTGGAAGCGGCCGAGGAAATCGCCCGTCAGTTACGCCTGCGTGACATGGGCGGCCTGATTGTCATCGACTTCATCGACATGACCCCGGCCAAGCACCAGCGCGAAGTAGAACAGAAGATGCGCGAGGCCCTGGAAATCGACCGGGCCCGGGTTCAGGTAGGCAAGATCTCCCGTTTCGGCTTGCTGGAAATGTCCCGACAGCGCCTGCGCCCCTCCCTGGGCGAGACCCGCAGTGAAGTCTGCCCCCGGTGTGAAGGCCAGGGCACAATCCGCGGCATTGAGTCCCTCGCCCTGAGCATCATGCGCCTGATCTACGAGGAGTCCTCGAAGGATAAGACCGGCGAAGTGCGAGCCGTTGTGCCCGTTTCTGTTGCCACTTTCCTTCTCAACGAGAAGCGCAAACAGCTGGCCGACATTGAAGCCCGGCAGGAAGTCAGCGTGGTGGTGGTTCCGGTCCCGCACATGGAAACCCCGCATTTCGAAATCATCCGGATGCGTCAGGATGAAACAACTCCCGAGCATATCTCCAGTCACCAGGTGGCCCAGGAGTACAGCGAGCGTGAAGAGGAAATCTTCGAAGCTCCGACCCCTGAAAAGCCGGTTCGGGAGCAGGCCGCTGTGAAGGCCATCCGGCCCAGCGCGCCCGCGCCTACCCCCGCAGAACCCAAGGCCGCCGAGACGACCGAGCAGGAAGAAAGCGTGTTCCGTCGACTCGGCCGCAAGATCTCCGCTTTCTTTAGTGGCGAGGAAGAGCAAAAGATCGAAGCTCGCGATGAGGGCAAGAGCCAGCGCGAAGATCGCCGAAACCAGGGCCGTCAGGATCGTCGTAAATCCCGGGTAGCCCGCGGCGACGACCAGCGTTCCGGTGGCAACCGCAGTGGTAACGACCGTCGCCAGGGCGGCCAACAGGGCCGCGGTGACGACAATCGCGGACGCGGACGCAACCGCAATGATGAGCAGAGCCGTGGCAACCAGAATCGTCAGGGCGCAGAAACCAAAGGCTCTGACAATCGCGGAGGCGATAACAAGGGCGGTGAGAACAAAGGCTCTGATAGCCGTCGTGACAACCGTCGCGACAACCAGGGTCGTGGCCGCAACAAAGCCCAGCGGGATCAGAAAGACACCCGTGATCAAAAGGATCAGGGCCCGCAGGATAAGTCAGCCAAATCCGGTCCTGCTGACAAGTCCGGCACGGACGAAAAACGCCGCAAGCCTCGTCGCCAGCGCAATCGTGACGGTTCGCCGTCTGAAACACCAGCGTCATCACCGGCGGACCGCAAAGCAGCCCGCAGCGAGAAGCACCAGAAGGATACCCAACCGGAACAAGCTCGTGACGACGCCAGAGCGGAAGTAAAAGCCGAGAAAGCGCCGGAGACTGCGAGCAAGGCGGTGACGCCCGAAAAGTCTGAGAAAGCAGAAAGCCGGACCGAGACAGCGCCCGCTGCCAAGCAAGCTCCGAAAACAGCGGCAATTGAGCAAGCGCCTGAAAAGGAGCAAAAGCCTGAGCAGGCACCCGCGGAGAAGGCGGCTTCAGAAAGCCAGCCAGAGTCACAGCCGGGAGAGGCTGCAACGGTCGCCGAGCAGCCAGCTAAAAAGACGGCTGAAAAGCCTGAAGCAGATAAAGCGAAAGCTGAGAAAGAAGAGTCGGCCGAAGCCAAAAAACGCCCGGAACCTCGTCAGAAGTCTGAGGAAAAGGCCGACAAAGTTGCCGAGAAGGCTCAAAAACCAGCCAGCGACACAACGCCTGCCAAGGGCGACGCCGTCGCTGATACGCAGGAACCGGTAATCGACAAGGCCCCGACGGAAGAGACCGCCACCAAGCCGGCGCCGGAACCCAAGGCAGCCCCCAAAGGCGAAGAAGCGCCTGCGGCCAAAGAGCAGCCTGCAGAATCAGAGCAGACGCCCGCGCCGAAGGCCAAAGCCGAGGCGGCGGCAGCCGAGACCGAGAAGGCTGAAAAGCCAGCGGAGAAGAAGGCAGCAACTGAAAGCCCGTCTCCCGAGGCCCAACCGGAGCCGAAGCAACCGGCACCTGCAGAGGCTGATGCCGACAAGGCGGGTACTGACAAAGCAGAGCCGAAAAAGGCTGAGGAGCCCTCAGTTCCCGAAACAGCAGCGCAGGACACGCCTGCTGAGACTCCGGCAGTTGACGTTCCGGTGACGCCGGGCCGCGCCTACAATGACCCACGAGAAGTCCGCAAGCGCCAGAAGGCTGCGGAAGAGGCCAAAAAGGCCGGGAGTAACTAACTGATGCTATCGAACTCCGACATTGAAGCGCTGGAAGACATCCTCTTTGCCGAGCCGTGGGGCGATGATGCCCTGGATTTCTTCGGTTTCCACGGGGTGGTCTGTGCCAGCGTCGTCGGCCCGGCTGAACTGAGCGCGGAAGAGATCTTCCGCCTCGCCACGGGCGCCGATCAGGTGCCCGACACCGGGATTCCCGAGGTGTTCAGGCGTTGCTCGGCCCAACTGGCCAATGACATGGCCCACGCCCTGGATATGGGTCAGGCCCTGGAATTGCCGGAGCCGGAGGACGGCGACCCGATGAACGCCCTGGAAAACTGGTGCGCCGGGTTCGTTGACACCTTCCTGGAACATGAAGAGCAGTGGCTGAACGCGGCCAGTGAGGAGGAAACCGCAGATCTGATGGTGCCTATGCTGACCCTTTCTGGACTGTTCGATGACGAGGACTTCCAGAAGGTTCGCAACAGTGACAAGCTGTCCCGCCAGATGGCCGATGCCATTCCGGACTCACTGACAGACCTCTACCTGCTCTTTCACGCGCCAGACTAAGCCGGCGCACGGCTCAGAACAGGTTGTCTGAATGAATGCCAGACCGGCTCAAGCCCGTCTGGCATTTTCATGATACGGCCAAGTTCACACCACGGAGCGCCGGGAAAGTGAAAATCACTGCCCTGTGATGCCAGCAATTTCTCTTTCCGGCACAGCTCTGCCAGAAAACCCAGATCACCGCTGGACTGCCCTGAAGTCGATACCTCGATTGCCTGCCCCCCTGCCCTACGGAAATCTGCGGTCAATTCCCTGAGCTTGGTTGCCGTAAGCTGGTATTTTCGGGGATGGGCCAGAACCGCGACGCCGCCCGCCTCGGTGATCCAGCGCACGACTTCTGGAAGCTCGGGCCAGAATGCTTTTACATCGCCGGACTTACCGTTACCCAAGTAGCGCTTGAATGCCTGGGCGGTATTGCGGACCACGCCATCTTCTGTAAGCACTTTAGCAAAGTGCGGACGTCCCGGGACATCGCCACCGGCAGCCTCGGAAGCCCTACCCAGAAGATCAGCAACACCCAGCTTTGCGAGGCGCTCGGCTATCATTCGCGCCCGAGCCCAGCGATTGTCATTCTGCTGCTCCAGAGCCTTCCGAAAACCGTCTGATTCCGGATCAAAATCCAGGCCGACTATATGTATGGTGCGGCTTTTCCAGAGGCAGGAGAGCTCGACTCCCGGAATCAGAACAATACCCTGTGCCTGCGCCGCCGTTTCTGCCTCGGCAAGTCCTGCAATGGTGTCATGATCGGTCAGGGCAAGATGGGTGACGCCACGACCGGCCGCCCGCTCAACCAGCGCCGCCGGTGATAGCGCGCCATCAGACGCCGTGCTGTGGCAATGCAGATCAATGCACAAATGCGGGTCTTGCGGTATAGTCACGAAATATCCCAAATCATCAGATAACTGGCAGAATGCCATGGATA
>JAWWAT010000278.1:0-5188 GCA_033721635.1 Marinobacter sp.
ATGCTCTTTCGACCTTTTACAAAATCGGGACTTCCGAGGCCAAAGATTTCCCTTCTGCTTACTCTCTTAGCTTAAGGACCGGCATCACAATATCTGAAGCCACTGGCGATATCGTGAGATTTAACAAGCGCTTTGGGGCGGGGCTTCCGGGAATGTCGCTGGCCAAGGATGGCCAGCGCCAAGCGCACATGGATGTGCTCGTAGCGTTTCCCGGAAGCCCCGCCCCGAAGCGCGCAAACTCCAAAACCCTCAGGCTACGAGAACAGAACCGAAGTCAGAGGTCCGCCAAACTTCCCCGCGCAATCTCGGTAATCTGCGACCAGTCTTTGGCCGCCACCACATCCGCAGGGGTCAACCAAGTACCACCCACAGCCTGGACGTTGCCGAGGGCCAGGTAGTCGGCTGCAGTGTTTCGGCGGATGCCGCCTGTGGGGCAGAAGGTGACGTCCGGGAAAGGCCCGCTGAAGGCTTTGAGGGCCGGGATGCCGCCGGCGACTTCGGCGGGGAAGAATTTGAATTCGCGATAGCCCAGGTTATAGCCGACCATCATTTCCGAGATGGTGGCAATGCCCGGCAACAGAGGCGCTTCAGAGGTCACGCCGAATTCCAGGATGGCTTCGGTTACGCCCGGGGTGATCACGAACTGGGCGCCAGCGGCTTCAACCTGCCGATACTGGGCAATGCTGGTCACGGTACCGGCGCCGACCCAGGCATCCGGGATGGCTTTGCGGACTTCTTCGATGGCTTTAAGGCCGTGCTCGGTGCGCAGTGTGATTTCCAGGACGTTGATGCCGCCATCAACCAGTGCCTGACAAAGCGGCACGGCATCTTCTAGCTCTTGAATAGCGATGACAGGCACCAGGGGTGAAGATTGCAGTACTGCCCTGACGCGCTCGCGATGGTAATCGGAAAGTTGGTTCATGGTTTTCTCCATAACAAAGATCGGGCGTTTCAGGGGCTCCAGAAAAGCTGGAGGCCAGGCTTCAGGAAAGCTCTGATGGGCATTTCGAGAACCTTATCCGGTTCCGACAGGGCTCGCTCCAGCGTCTGCAGCTTGTCTTCGCCCTTCAGATGCAGTGCCGTGAAACGGGCATCTCTCAGGGGCGGCCAGGTCAGTGTGATGCGCTTTTGGGGTTGCGACGCGGGCGTGGTAGCAGCAACGATGTCCTGACACTCGGGATCCATAGCACCCTCCAGCTCCGGTGCGTCCGGGAACAGGGACGCCGTGTGACCGTCGTTGCCCATGCCGAGAATCAGCACGTCGATGGGCAGGGCCAGATCCGCCAGCTCGGCCTTCACTCGCTCCAGGCCCTCGGCAGGCGTGGCACCCGGCTGTCTGAGCGACAGAAATCGGGCTGATGCCGCCTGGTTCTGCAGCAGATTCTCCCGGACAAGACGGGTGTTGCTGGCGTCGTCGTTTTCATCCACCCAACGCTCATCCGCCAGCAGGACATCTACCCTGCTCCATTCCAGATCCTTGCCGGAGAGCGCCTTGAAAAATGGCAGGGGCGTGGAGCCGCCGGATACCACCAGGCTCGCCCTCGGCGCTTCTCGCAGGCGGGCAGCCAGGAACTCGGCAACCGTATCCGCAAGATTCAGGGCCACGCACTCGGGCGTTTCACCCGAACGGTCGCTGACACCCTCGGGCAAGGGGAGATCAGGCATCTTCATACCAGCTCCTCCCATCCCGGGTGATCATGGCGATGGAGGCAACCGGGCCCCACGTGCCGGCAGCGTAGCGCTTGGGCGGTTCGCCGCTGTCTTTCCAGTTCTGGATTACCTGGTCTACCCAGCGCCAGGCGAACTCCACCTCGTCACGGCGGACAAACAGGTACTGGTTGCCTTTCATAACCTCCCACAGCAGACGCTCGTAAGCGTCGGGTATCCGGTCGGTGGCAAAGGTCTCCGAGAACGTCAGCTCCAGCGGGCCCTGGCGCAGGCGCATGCCCTTGTCCAGCCCCTGATCCTTGGTGAGGATCTTCAGAGCCATGCCCTCATCCGGCTGCAGTCGAATGATCAGCTTGTTGTTGGCAAGGTGCTTCTGGTCCGGATCAAAGATGTAGTGCGGCGCCGGCTTGAAGTGGATGATAATCTGGGACAGCTTCTCGGGCAGGCGCTTGCCCGTGCGGATGTAAAAAGGAACACCGGACCAACGCCAGTTATCGATTTCGGCTTTCAGTGCAACAAAGGTTTCCGTGGCACTGCCCTTGTTCGCTCCTTCTTCTTCGAGAT
This sequence comes from Marinobacter sp., assembly GCA_033721635.1. Classification (GTDB taxonomy): domain Bacteria; phylum Pseudomonadota; class Gammaproteobacteria; order Pseudomonadales; family Oleiphilaceae; genus Marinobacter. The sequence continues at coordinate 2,233 of JAWWAT010000278.1, forward strand.
AACCGGGAACCGGTTTGCCGTTGCTGGTGCCAGCGGTGTACTGCCCGCGCACAACGTAGCTGTCCATCATGTCCGGTGTTATCTGCTTCAACGCCTTCAGGACTTTTACCTTCTCGTCGCGGATGCTATCGGCGGACAAATCCGAAGGCGGGTCCATGGCAATCAGGCACAGCAGCTGCAACAGGTGATTCTGGATCATGTCGCGAATCTGGCCGGCCTTGTCGAAATAGCCCCACCGGCCCTCGATGCCAACGCTCTCGGCCACCGTGATTTCCACGTGGGATATGTGGTTCTGGTCCCACTGGGAGGCAAACAGATTGTTGGCAAATCGAAGGGCGATCAGATTCTGGACGGTTTCCTTACCCAGGTAATGGTCAATCCGGAACAGCTGGTTCTCGTTATACACCTCGCCCAGTTCATCGTTGATCACCTTCGAAGACTCCAGGTCGTGGCCGATCGGCTTCTCTACCACCACCCTCGTCTTCTCCGTACAGCAACTGGCGGAGCGAAGGTTTCGGGCTATCACACCATACATGGACGGCGGGGTTGCCATGTAAACGATGAGCTCATTGTTGGCGTCATCGCGCCACTCGTTGAGCACACCGAATGCCTCCGGCTCGTTAAAATCCAGGATCTGATAATCAACCCGCTTCAGAAAGGACTTAGCCAGTTCAGCGTCGAACTCTTCCGGCTTTACGTGGTGCTTCAGCTTTTCGAACAACTGCTCGCGCACGGTCTCGGTATCGGCCTCCGTGCGGGCAATCGCCAACACCCGACTGCCATCGGCCAACAGATTGGCGCGCTCCAGCTGGTACAGCGCCGGAAACAGCTTGCGCTGGGCAAGGTCCCCCAACGCTCCGAATAGCATCAGGTCACAACGGGTATTGATCTTGTTGACCATTGGTTCCTTCTCTCTGGTGGGCGGTCCGTCGCATAAACTCCACGACAGGACTGAATGTAGTAATTTTAAACAAATAATGACATCGAAAAATCATTTTTCCAAGAAAAAACTGCGTTTCGTGATACTTTTACTACCCCAAAACCTGTAAAAAAGCGGTATAATCACCGCGTTTTCAAGACACCGACCGCCCATGATTCAGGGAGTACCATCGATGGCCGCGAACCAGGCGCACCGTGACGACAATCTGCTTGAGGACATCCAGTCCAGGCTGGAGACCCTCAACAAATCCGAGCGCAAAGTGGCCGAGGCCATTCTCCGCGACCCAAGCGCGGCCACCCGCTACAGCATAGCTGCCCTGGCCAGAGCCGCTGACGTCAGCGAGCCAACGGTTAACCGTTTCTGCCGGGGCTTCTCGGCCACGGGCTTTCCGGATTTCAAGATCCGCCTCGCCCAGAGCATTGCCACCGGCACCCCCTATATCGGCCAGAATGTGGAGCCTGACGACACTGTCGCCGAATTCGCCGACAAGATCATGCTCAGCACCATTGCCAGCCTGGACAAGGCCCGGCAGGCCCTGGATCCGAAAGCCCTGGCCACCGCGATTGATTACCTGATCCAGGCCAAACAGATCAATTTCTTTGGCATGGGCGGTTCTGCTGCAGTGGCCATGGACGCCCAGCACAAGTTTTTCCGCTTCAATATCCCGGTCATGTCTTACGACGACGCCCTGATGCAGCGTATGGTTGCGGCCGGCGCCAACGTCGGCGACGTGATCGTCCTTATTTCCTACACGGGCCGCACCCGGGAAACAGTCGATATCGCCCAATTGGCGCGGGCCAACGGTGCTACCGTCATTGGCATCACCAACCCCGACTCTCCCCTGGCAGAAAGCTGCACGGTGGTGCTGGGCGTAACCGCTCCGGAGGACACCGAGGTCTATATGCCAATGTCGTCACGCATCATTCACCTGAGCGTTATAGACATCCTGGCAACCGGCGTAACCCTCAAACGTGGCGCGGATTTCCTCGGGCATCTCAAGAAAATCAAGGAAAGCCTCAAGCCCACGCGTTTTCCTCCGATCTGAAAGTAACCGAAGAAAAGATAGCAAAGCGAACAACAGAGGGGCTCATCCTCCTACGCCCCTCCTCCCCCTGAAAACTCACCCCCCAAATTCTTCGGGGCGGATGATGTACTCACCCCTAGGTTACAACACTATGAAATCCGGTTTCCCAATGTCTGATTGGCAGAAGCTGCAATCGCGGGAACCGGAAGCCTGATCCGGCTGCGCCAAAGGAACACTGGCGATCGGAAATTCCGCTTCCCTGACATAAAGGAGCCTCTAACTGGCCCCGAATCGCCTCTGCGCTCTCTGAGAGCTGCAGATGCAAGACGCGGATCGCAGCCAATGGCCGTAGCCCTTGGCAAGAGCCGCAACACTGCAGCTGCAGCTCTCAGAGAGCGCCCTTCGGGGCTTGCAGAGGTGGTTCGGGGCCAGTCAGAGGCTCCTCAAAACGATAAAAAGCACAGGACTCTGATGATGCAAAACAAAAAGCGCTTTACTGCAAACAAGCTTCCCCTGGCTGCAGCAATCACTGCCGCCGTTCTGGCAACACCGGCCCTTGCCGTTGACTTCCACGGCTATGCCCGGGCAGGCGTGTCTACGAACATTGGCAGCGGCGGCGAGCAAACCTGTTTTGGCAGCGGCTCCACCGGCCACTACGTTGGTCGCCTGGCCGACGAATGCGACACCTATTCTGAGCTGGCACTGGGTGATGAACTCTTCAGTCAGGACGGCAAAACCTTCCGGTTTGATTCCATGCTGGCCTACAGTGCCAATCGCCAGGGCAACGACTACCAGGCCCTGAACGGTTTCAACAACATCAACAACGTGGATTTTGGCAACCAGGAAACCGCGTCGAACAGTTCAGACCCGTACGGCGGTGGTGACATTGCGCTTCGCCAACTCTATGTCTCCGCCAACAACGTGATTGAATCACTGCCCGGTGCCACACTGTGGGCCGGTAAGCGCTTCTACAAGCGGAAGGATATCCATCA
>JAWWAT010000279.1:0-5168 GCA_033721635.1 Marinobacter sp.
AAGCTGGTTGATCGCAGCCTCAGCTACGACCAGATCATCAAGGCCGGCCACATCAACCAGGAATACACTCGCTACGAACTGCACCGTGTATGGCACGTGCGGGCAACCCTGAAAGAAGGTGCGCGTCACATCTATGCCCAGCGTGACTTCTACATTGATGAGGACTCCTGGCAGGCTTCCGTCATTGATCACTATGACGGCCGTGGGGAGCTCTGGCGTGTTGCTGAAGCCCACAACATGCAGTTCTACGACCAGAACGTGCCCTGGTACGCGATCGAGACGCTGTACGACCTGCTCTCTGGCCGTTACCTGGCACTGGGCCTGACAAACGAAGAATCCAACCCGTATGAGTTTGGCGTTGAGCGTCGTTCCAGGGATTACACGCCGGCTGCACTGCGCCGCGCCGGTACCCGGTAACAGCTCATCCCGAGACTTGAAAAACGGCGGGCCCTCGGGCCCGCCGTTTTTTTTACACACGATAAAATCCTTTTACGTCAAAATTTTGCAGCCCACCCCTCAATTGGTTTAACCTTCCTATCATACTAAAGGCGTACCCGATGCCGGTCGCCACTCAAAAGTCAGTGCAAGATCCACTTTTCCGGCGGTGCAAGGCAGTTAAGGCCGGAGTTAAATGGGGCAGTACGTGAAACCATTCAATGACGGCTTTGCAGCCAACGATGAATTTCAGTCGGCGAATAGTGGTCTTCAGAGAGGCGAGCTTGTAAGGGATTTGCTCAGGCAACGGGTTCAGATTCCCCCGGTTCCGTCCGATTCCCTGGTTCGACCCAGGCTTGATGGCAGGATATCCGAAGCACTGGCTTCCAGAAACGTTCTGTTTGTGGAGGCGCCCTGTGGGTATGGCAAATCCCACGCCGTGCTCAACGCTCTGGGCAGCGCCGAAATGTCTGCCGATCAGGTTCGCTGGGTTTCACTGAACTCCCAGGACAATTCGCCATCGCGCTTCCTGACACTGCTCGCCATTGCCCTGGATCTGCCCGAAACCCCCGATCAGGGGCTTCACAGTGGCGCCACCTTTTCCGATACGTTGTCGATGATGCAGGTCGCGCTGTCCCGCAATGGCGCCAGTCAGCCACGGGTTCTGGTGCTGGACAATCTTCAGAACCTCAGCAACCCTGCCGTTGTGGACCTGCTTCACCAATTGGTTATGGATTTTCCGGCTGGCTCATCCATTGTTCTGATTTCGCGCAAGGCACTGCCTTTTGAAACACACAGTCTCGAACTGGAAAATCGCTTCATCCGCATAGGCCCTGAAACGCTGGAGTTCTCGCGTTCGGAAACCTTCGAGTTTTTTCAGGCAGCCACGGCGAACAGCGAGCTCACCAGTGTCGCTGTCGATAATCTCTACGACATGACCGAGGGCTGGGCGACGCCTTTGGCGCTGTATCGCCGAGAGGTCTCCCAGAATATTGAAAGGAAACCGATCCAGGAAACGCCAAGCGTCGAGCGGTTTCTGAAAGAATCGGTCCTTGGCAACCTGACACCCGGCCAGATGCGTTCCATGCGAGGCATTGCCGAGCTTGAGCTGTGTTCAGACGAACTGTTCCTGGCCCTTGAGCCGCTGCTGCCGGAAACCGGCTTTGTTCCATCCCAGGCTGTTGAACGGGGGCTGCCGCTGAAGTCCATTCCCGGTCGTGGCCGCTGGTATCGCATTAATCCTCTGTTGCAGGAATGGCTGAAGTCGCCGGCAATGGCTGGTTATTCCGAGCGAATGCTCCAGGCCAGCCGGTGGTTTGGCGTGCGTGACCAGTTTCCGGAAGCGCTCAAGTACGCGTTGCTGGCTGGCGATGCGGACGAAGTCATCCGGATTGCCTCGGAAGGATCGGAAGCCCTGTTGTTGGGGCAGGATACCGCATCACTCCTGCGGCTTCGCAAGAGCCTGCCGGCACAGCTTTTGGAACGGAGCGTGCGTCTCAGAATTGTTTATAGCTGGGTGCATGCCATTGGTGGTCAGTTCCGACAGGCGAGGGCGCTGATTGACGGGCTTGCCGAAGCTGACCAGAAAGAACAGGCCGCGCGCATCTGTGCTTTGAAAGCCTTTATCCTGCGCGGCGAGGGCAGTGTTGCTCCCGCCTTGGACATGGCGGATCAGGCACTGTCCGGGGGCGAGCTGAGCACCCAGGGCCAGTTGGTTACTCAAATGGTACGTTCCAGCGCCTTGTGTGCGGCGGGTCGGTTCCAGGAGGCGCGGGAAGCTAATCGCGCGGCGTCGAGACTTGCCAGGGAAGCCGGGGATTCCGGTTCGGAAGCACTGGCGGTTTACGCCCATGCCCGGATCGAACTGGGTAAAGGCGCCCTCAAACATGCTGAACAGTTGCTGCGCACTGGCCTCGATACGGCCATGCAGGAGCTGGCTCGCCCGGCTCGTATCGGCGAGACCCGTCTGCAGCTGAATCTGGTGCTGGTGCTATGGCATCAGGGCCGGGAAGCCGAAGCAGATCGCCTGCTGGTTACCTGTGGGCGTCACGCGGAACAGACCCGGGATCTGGGGCTGCTGCTGGCGATGACCATTCGTGTACTGATGTGCCGTGCTCAGGGCCGGCTGGAGGATGCCTTTGTCTGGATTGGTCGGGCGGAACGCACCATGCATTCATGGCAGGTTGACGAATCTCTGTTCGTTCCGGTGCTCGAGGCTCTGAAAGCCAATTGCTGGCTATCCCAGAACCAGATCGAAAGTGCTGATCAGGCAGTACGGAAGCTGGCGCCGTATCGGGAAGCTGGCTGCGTGCCTGAGCTGTTCCCGATGATGCCGGGGCTTTTGGACTGCCTGCAGGTGCGGGTTGATCTCGCCCGTGGTGACCTCGTCCGGGCCCGTGAAACGCTCCAGGGAATCCGGCAGCGTTATGAAGGCGCCATTCCCTGGGGGGTGGAGTTGCACATGCGCTTGCTGGAGGCGGTGATCGTTCTGGAGGAAAAGGGGCCGGTGGTTGCCGTGAAGATTCTGTCCACCCTGGTTACCGAGGCCGCGGCAGAACACTTCATCAGTCCCTTCCGGGAGCTGCGCGGTGAGCTGCAGGAATTGATGGCAAAGGGCTTTGGCCAGTTGCCGGAGAGTGAGTTCAAAGAGGCGCTGGGCGAGCTCTTCGAGCTAAGGGCCAATGCCGCCGGTGCTGACACCCTGGCCGAACCGATCAGCGAGCGGGAGCAGGGTGTGCTTGAACTGATCGCCAAAGGGCTGTCGAATCAGGAAATTGCCGACAAGCTGCATATTTCCCTGCATACGGTGAAAACCCACGCTCGTCGGATCAATGCCAAGCTGGAAGTGAAATCTCGGACTCAGGCTATTGTGCGGGCCCGCGAGCTGGGGCTGCTTTAAGCTGATCGATCCGGGCATCCTTCTCCGCCCAGATCTCACTCACCCAGCGCTGAAATGCGATCCGGGTTTCCCGATTGTTTTCGTAATCCATGCCCAGAAACTGGCCTGGGATTTCCCGTGTCCGCACCTCAATGATAATCCTGCGGATCCGCCCGCACAGGTAATCCCAGAACCCGGCCCGGCCCTCCGGGTACACAATGGTGACATCCAGCATGGTATGAATCATCTCGCCCATGGCGCCGAGCACGAACGCGGTACCGCCGGCTCTCGGCTTCAGAAGGTGCTTGTATGGTGAGTTCTGGCGGTCATGCTTCTCCGGAGTAAACCGAGTGCCTTCCATGAAGTTGAAAATCGTCACCGGCGTGTAGCGGAACTTCTCGCAGGCGGCCTGGGTGGCTGCCACATCTTTACCTTTGAGCTCCGGGCGTTTGGCGATCTGTTCTTTGGTATGGCGGTGCATGAAGGGAAAATCCAATGCCCACCAGGCAACTCCAAGAAATGGCACCCAGATCAGCTGTTTTTTCAGGAAGAACTTCAGCAGGGGAATCCGGCTGTTGAGCACATACTGGATGGCGGGGATGTCGGCCCAGCTCTGGTGGTTGCAGGTAACAAAATACCAGTGCTCCCGGGTGAGGTTGTCCACCCCGCGAACGTCCCATTCAACTTTGTGAAGCAGATCCATCAGCAGGTTGTTAAACCCGATCCACACCCAGGCAATGTTGTTCAAGATTACCGTACAGCCTTTGCGCACAGGGGGCATCGGCAACACCAATTTAAGCAACGCGAACACCAGAAGAACGGGAAACAGCACAAGTGTGTTGCACAGGATGGCCAGGGCCGCCAAAGTCCCCTTTAGCGGCGCGGGTAAAAAATCAAGCATGGGGTCGGGTCTCTAGCCTTCAGCGGGGTTGGTATTCAGTGAGGATTGACGGGGTAACAGCCCGGCTTCCGCTTTCGTTGAGGCCAGTTGTTCAAGGCGGCTAGGCTCGATATCCCGAACCACGTTGCGGAAATCGTCGTCATAGAATTCCAGGTTGTTGTAATGAATCATGGCACGGATCTCTTCGATGTATTCCTCGCCCCGTTCGGAATAGCCAAGCAGGCCCTCGGCCAGTTCCAGGCCTGACAGAGGTGTGTCGTTGCGGCGATCCTTGAGCCGAACGTCCCGCAGCAGCTGATAGGTGGGGTGGCGGTTCAGATTCTGGATGTAGGCCCTGACCGACCGGTAAGGTGAAGAGAACTTTGCCACTTCATGGCTGGCGCCTTCGGCGCGACCGAGGGGAACCAGGCCGCAGCCCTCGGAAAAACACCACTGGCCGAACAGGTTGTTGCCCTCTGTCGCAAATCGGGAAGTGCCCCATGCAGATTCGTTGGCAGCCTGAGCCAAAATCAGGGACGGGGGAATTACGTCAAGGCGCTTGCGTAGAAGCGCAAACTGCTCGTCGCTCCCTGGCTCGGAGTCCACCCTCAACCGCTCAGATTGCTGAGCCAGCCAGTTGTACTCTTTGCTGGTCAAGGTTTCCTTGTTCGCCAGGCTGTCCAGGTAGTCGCGCTCAATCAGAATCCGGGAATTAGCCAGCACAATTCTCGGGTACAGAAACGAAAAGAATGCAGCTTTTTTCTCGGTGGTGTCCTGATACTGCGAGAAATCTGGCAGATCGTTGTTGGCCCAGGTCGGCAGGGGCGGCAGGGACGAGAGAGCAGGTTCGGAACCCGAGTTAGCAGAATTGCCCTCGTCAACACTCGCCTCTGGTGAATAAAGACCGCCCCCGATCGCAAACGCAATCAAGGGGACCATTAGCATGACCGCCCGTTTAGCCGCAGACATAAAACC
>JAWWAT010000280.1:0-5167 GCA_033721635.1 Marinobacter sp.
ATGACTCCCCGGGACTGTGAGCAGCATGGATGCTGCGATCAAGCCTACACGGACGTATTCACGGCGTGTCCCGGGGAGTCATCGCCGCCAGCGCTTCCCCCATATCAGCAAGTCTGGCACAAGAACAGAAAATTGGCAGACTACCTGTAAAGGCTCGTGTGCGTTAGAATGTTCGGCCCGCTCCGGACGTGATTTGGTACAGGCTTTTATTTTTCCACACAAGGTAATTTCGGTAATGGCAGGAATGGACGAGCAATACAATCCCCGTGACGTAGAACAGAATGCCCGTAATTTCTGGGAAGAGAACAAGACCTTCACGGTGAAGGAAGAACCGGGCAAACCCAAGTATTACTGCCTGTCCATGTTCCCTTACCCCAGTGGCAAGCTGCACATGGGGCATGTCCGTAACTACACGATTGGTGATGTGATTTCCCGCTACCAGCGCATGCAGGGCAAGAACGTGATGCAGCCCATGGGCTGGGATGCCTTCGGCCTGCCCGCCGAGAACGCCGCCATTGCCAACAAAACCGCACCGGCCAAGTGGACCTACGCCAATATCGAATACATGAAGAACCAGCTCAAGCAGCTGGGTTTCGGGTACGACTGGGACCGGGAACTGGCGACCTGCAAGCCGGATTACTACCGTTGGGAGCAGTGGTTCTTCGCCCGCCTTTACGAGAAGGGGCTGGTGTACAAGAAGATGTCCACGGTGAACTGGGACCCGGTGGATCAGACGGTTCTGGCCAACGAGCAGGTTGTCGACGGTCGCGGCTGGCGTTCCGGGGCGCTGGTGGAACAGAAGAAAATTCCCCAGTGGTTTATCCGCATTACCGATTACGCCGAAGAACTGTTGAACGATCTGGATGAGCTGGAAGACTGGCCCGAACAGGTCAAGACCATGCAGCGCAACTGGATCGGTAAGTCTGAAGGCACGGAGCTCACGTTTCCGCTGAAAGACCGTGACAGTGGCCTGACTGTTTATACCACACGCCCCGACACCCTGATGGGCGTGAGCTACATGGCCGTGGCCGCCGAGCATCCGCTGGCCAAAGAGGCGGCGGAGCGTCATCGCGACGTGGCTGAGTTTGTCGAGGAGTGCCGCAACAGCAAGACCGCGGAGGCTGAGCTGGCCACCATGGAGAAGCGCGGCATCGATACCGGCTTCAAGGCGGTGCACCCGCTGACCCAGGAAGAGATTCCGGTCTGGGTCGCCAACTTTGTACTGATGGATTACGGCACCGGCGCCCTGATGGCGGTTCCCGGTCACGACGAGCGTGACCATGAGTTCGCCCGCAAGTACAAACTTGCCATCAAGCAGGTGATTGCTGCCAGCGATGGTCGGGAGATCGATGTCCAGGAGCAGGCCTTCACTGAGAAAGGGATCCTTGTTTCCTCGGGCCGATACAGCGGTCTGAGCAGCGACGAAGCCTTCGATGAGATTGCAAAGTTCCTGGAGGAGCACGACATTGGCAAGCGTACGGTGAATTACCGCCTGCGCGACTGGGGCGTATCCCGCCAGCGCTACTGGGGTGCGCCGATTCCGATGATGACACTGGAAGACGGCACCGAGATGCCGGTGCCCGATGATCAGCTTCCTGTGCGTCTGCCCGAAGATGTGGAAATGGACGGTGTCCAGTCCCCAATCAAGTCCGATCCGGACTGGTGCAAGACCGAGTTCAACGGCCAGCCGGCGACTCTGGAAACCGACACTTTCGATACCTTCATGGAGTCTTCCTGGTACTACGCCCGGTTCTGCAGCCCCAATTACGATCAGGGCATGCTGGACCCGTCAGCCGCCAACTACTGGCTGCCGGTGGATCAGTATATCGGTGGCATTGAGCACGCTATCCTGCACCTTCTGTATGCCCGCTTCTTCCACAAGCTGCTGCGGGACGTGGGCCTGGTCACAAGTTCCGAGCCCTTCAACCGGTTGCTTTGCCAGGGCATGGTCCTGGCGGAGACCTATTACCGCGACGACGGCAAGGGCGGCAAGGTTTGGATTTCCCCGGCCGACGTAACCGTTGAGCGCGACGAAAAAGGCCAATCTGTCCGGGCAGTGCACAAAGAGGATGGTGAGCCGGTGGTTTCCGGCGGCGTTACCAAGATGTCCAAGTCCAAGAACAATGGCATCGACCCCCAGGCGATTATCGATGAGCATGGCGCCGATACGGTTCGCTTGTTCATGATGTTTGCTGCGCCACCCGAGCAGTCCCTGGAGTGGTCCGACAGTGGTGTCGAAGGGGCACACCGGTTCCTCAAGCGGGTCTGGCGTCTGGTGAACGAACATGCCGCCGCTGGCGCCGCACCTGCACTCGACGCGACCAGCCTGAACGATGACCAGAAGAACCTCCGGCGCAAGACTCACGAGACGATTGCCAAAGTCAGTGACGACATCAGCCGTCGGCTGACGTTCAATACTGCCATTGCCGCCGTGATGGAGCTGCTCAACGATGTTGGCAAACTCCAGGGTGAGGAGCCCCAGACGCGGGCAGTCCGCCAGGAAGCCCTGGACACAGCAGTGCTTGTGCTGTCGCCGATCGTTCCGCACATCTGCCACACCCTTTGGCAGGCGTTGGGTCATGAAGAGCCAGTCGTCGATGCGGCCTGGCCGAAAGCTGATGAGTCCGCCATGGTTCGCAGCCAGATCCAGGTGGTCCTGCAGGTCAACGGCAAGGTGCGGGCCAAGGAGGAGGTGCCTGCCGACATCACCAAAGCCGATCTCGAGAAACTCGCTTTGGAGAACGAGAACGTCATGCGCTTTACTGAAGGGGCAACGGTGCGCAAGGTTATCGTGGTCCCCGGCAAACTGGTGAACGTGGTGGCCAACTGATATGTCCCGCCACTCTGCCCTGAGACTCGCACGCCTGATGTCCGCCGCTGTTATGGCGACACTTCTTGCGGGGTGCGGGTTCCAGTTGCGGGGAGCACCACCGGTTTCTCCAGCCCTTGAACCTTTGGCCTTGGATTGTTCATCGCAGGTCCCGGACACACTGTGCCGGTCAGTACGTGAACAGCTCAGCCTTGGCAATATCAGGCTCGCGCCGGTGTCGGACAGCGACTATATCCTGCGCCTGACAAACTTTAAACGGAACCGCCGCGCATCCGCCATTACTGCCCAGGCCGGGGCAGCAGAGTACACCCTGCGTCACTCCGTGGATCTTGAGGTTATCAGTGCGGACCAGGTTCCGATGGTGGCCACAACGCGCCTGTCAACCAGCGAAAGTTACCGGTACGATGAAACCAACGTGTTGGCGAAACAGCGGGAAGAAGAAACACTGCGCCAGCAAATGGATGATCGCCTTGCGCAACAGGTGTTATTTCGGCTGGCTCCCCTGACCCGGGAGAGAATAGAAGCCATACGGGAAGAACATCAGCGCAACCGGGAAGCCGACGCCCCAGCCACAGAAAAGCCATGAAGACCAATCCGGGACAGTTAACCCAGCTTCTGAAAAAGGGTCTTGCGCCGGTTTATCTGATCTCCGGGGATGAACCGCTGCTGGTCCAGGAATGCTGTGACCAGATTCGAAAGACTGCGAAAGACGCCGGCTTTCAGGACCGTCTGACTTTCCATGCTGACCAACAACTGGACTGGAACGCAGTCGGCGAGGAATTCAGTGCCATGTCCCTGTTCGCTGAAAAACGGCGAATCGAGATTCATCTGCCAACCGGCAAGCTTGGTGACGGCCGTGCAGTGCTGGAACGAGTACTGGCTGATCCCCCCGAAGATATCATTCTGCTCCTGATCAGCGCTCGCCTGGATGCAGCGGAAACCCGCCGTAAATGGTACAAGGAGCTCCAGGGAAAAGGCGTACACGTCCCGGTCTGGCCCGTCGATGCCGACAAATTCCAGGGCTGGCTCCAGCAACGAGCCAGCAACCGGGGCCTGAGTCTGACCCGGGGCGCACTGGCAATCATGAGCGAACGCCTGGAGGGCAATCTGCTGGCCGCCAGTCAGGAGCTCGACAGGCTGTCGCTGCTGGCAAACGGCAACACCATCGACGAGGAAACCGTTGAGCAGGCGGTCCAGGACAGTTCCCGGTTCAATGGCTTTGAACTGGTAACCGAGTTGATCAGTGGTCGGGCGCCCCACGCTGGCAAGATGATTACCGTCCTGCAGCAGGAGGGGGAGAACCCCCTTGGCCTTTTGACGGTTCTCAGCCGCGATCTGAACCTTCTGCTCGAGCTGAAGTCCTCGGCGGGCCAGTCCGATAATCCAGCTGCCTTCCTGAAAAAGCGCGGCGTGTTCCAACCTCAAAGAGCGCGGGCCCTGGAACAGGCCGCACGACGGCTTAACCGTTCCCAGCTCAACAACGCGATCGCCCTGTGCAGCCAGATCGACCGGGCGGCCAAAGGTTTCGATCCACTGACTCCATGGCATTATCTCCGGGACATGTCTGCCCTGCTCGCAGCCCGTTCCTGACCTGCATCAAACTCTTTCCTTCTTGTCACTTTCTGACATGGTTGCCTCTTGACAGTTTTTTGCAATCGGGCGCATTGTAGGCTCACCAACAATCCAAGGAGGTGCTTGATATGAGTCTTCAAGAGGAACTCAAAAAGCTGTCGGAGAAGGTAAAACAGTACCGGGATGAAGCACGCGTTCAGATGCATCTGGCCCGGGAAGACGTGAAAGATGAGTGGGAGGATCTCGAGCAGGACTGGGATCGTTTCAGGAGCAAGATTGATGAAGTTCTGCACGACGCCGAGAACGCGTCCCAGGAAGCGCGTCAAACCGCCTCGAAACTGGGTGAAGATCTGAAAACCGGTTACCAGAACATCCGTAACAAACTGAAGTAAAACTGTTAACCTGTTAACACTACGCCACAATTTTCTACCTCAGAGGCTCTGTGGTTTGGAGCCTCTGTGCCATACTTCACAGTATCAGTGAACAAAGCGTCATAGTTTTGACCCTCTTGATCAAATCCTGATCAGCCCCGATCAATGGGGCCCGTTTTACAAGGACGCTTGAGCACAGTGCGAGGTATAAAAGGCGTATGAAATCATTCTTACTGATACTCACAACACTCTGTCTGCTGCTTACCACCACCCTCGTGATTGGACAGAATACCCGGTTCAGCGATCCTGAGACCGTTGTTTCCGATCATTTTTGGGGCAACCTCTACGCCAGTGGTGGCAACTCCTTCTTCTGCAACACCGCGTTTACGAGCAA
>JAWWAT010000281.1:0-5164 GCA_033721635.1 Marinobacter sp.
GCCGAAGAATGGCGATAAAGTCCACATGGGGCGCATCGAAGCCGGTGGTAAGCACGGACACGTTCACCAGATACTTCAACTGCCGCTGCTTGAAGCGCTGAATCAGCAGATCCCGATCCTTCAGGTCGGTCGCGCCGGTCACCAGGGCGGTTTGGTCCTCGGGCAAATAGCCGGTGACCTCCCGCGCATGCTCCACCGTTGCCGCAAAGACCATCACCCCCTTGCGCTCATCAGCCAGCTCCATCACCTGCTCAATGATGGCCTGGGTCACACGTTTATGTTTGCTCAGCAACTGGTTGACGTCTTTCTCGGCGTATTCACCAAAGCGATCCTGAGGCAGCGCGGAGAAATCGTATTGCGCCACCGCCGCGTTCACCAACTCAGGCCTGGTGAGATACCCCCGATTGATCATGTAGCTCAGCGGCAGTTCATAAATGCAGTGCTGAAAGGGCTTGCCGTGCTCTTCACTCTCATCATTACAGCCCCGAACAAAGCCCCGGTAGTGATAGCGGTAAATCCAGCCCATGGCCAGACGATAGGGTGTGGCAGTCAGCCCGAGCACTTTGAGGGAGTCGTTCTGTTGCCGCAGCAACTCGATGATCCTTTGGTACTGACTGGTATCCTCACCGCTGACCCGATGGCACTCATCGATGACGACCAACGAGTATTCATCCCTGAACTGATCCAGATTCGCCGCTACGGACTGCACGCTGGCGAAGGTCACCTGATGCCGGTTTTCCTTACGCTTCAGCCCGGCGGAGAAGATGCCGCCCGTTAACCCATAACTCTGGTATTTGGCATGATTCTGCTCCACAAGCTCTTTTACGTGGGTCAGTACCAGAATCTTCCGGCGGGCAAGGCGGGCCAACTCGGCGATGACCAGACTCTTACCCGCACCGGTTGGCAGCACAATAACGGCAGACTCATCGGATTTGCGAAAGTGCCTCAATGTGGCATCCACCGCTTCCTGCTGGTATGGCCGCAGCGTGAAAGGCGCGTTCATTTTGTGGGGCTCAACCGTTATCAAGGGGAAAAGGCGGCCATGATAACAAATACTGGGGGTATGACTGCTTCGTCGGAAGACTCAATGCAACCGTTCAGTCTCCCATTACGTTTACGCTTTAGTGGTATATTAAAGGAGACGGCAAGGATTGGCCGGCCCCTTTCAGGACTGATTTATGACAGAGACGTCAGATAAACACGAGATTTTCACTGATCTCACTGAAGCGCTTGCCATGGCTTGCTCGGTGGTTTGCGTGGCTGTCATCCTCAAAGACGGGAACTCCCCAAGCCATCTCGTCGGAGACCCGGACGCAGCGCAGCTACTAATGACGTTGGACAGTGTTCAGGCGACATTGGCTGACGGAGTTCCAAGGACCGAAGTACCACCACCAGGCACGGCCCTGGAAGCAGCGGCCTTCATCGCTGTTGAACCCCTGAACCTTCCCCATCAGGAATCCGTGGCGACTGTGATCGCATTCGCAGGGAAACACCTGGGTGATTGCGAGCGCGCTGTCGCACTCCTGCACTCACTGGTGACGGAAACTCTCAATGAGTTGATGTTTCTCAGGCAAACACCTTTTCTGGCAGCTGCTTTTGCTGAAATCGAATGCGGTGTAACAATCGCCGACCCCAATCTCGCCGACACGCCTTTAATCTATGCCAACGCCGCATTTGAGCGTATGACGGGTTATCCAAGAGCGGAATTACTGGGTCGCAACTGCCGTTTTCTTCAGGGTGATCTTCAGGACCAGCCCGGTCTTCGCACTATTCGCAATGCACTTGCGCGCGGCACAGATTGTACGGCCGTAGTGACAAATTTCCGCAGCAATGGCGAGTCGTTCGAAAACCGCCTCAAACTTCGGCCCATCCGTGCGCATGACGGCAGGATCTCTTACATAATTGGTATCCAGCTTGATGTCTCGAGAGAGCACTCGGCTCTCGAATCTCTGGCCCTGCAAAAACGTCGCTACGAAAGCCTCATTGAAACGCAGTCAGGCTACATCTGGCTTATGGATATTAAAGGTGAACTTAAGAGCGTACCTGAAAAATGGTTAGAGCTTGCGGGTCTCCCACCGGCGAGCGATCCTCCAGAGCTGTCAGTAATCCGCAGCGTTCTGACTCCGGAGGCGGCGCAAGCTTTCCGGGAGGGATGGAGCGAAGCCCTCAGAAACATAACACCGTTTGAAGTGATCTATCAGTTACCGGCCCAGGGCCAATCCCCGAGGTGGTTTCTGGACCGCGTTACGCCGGTCCGCGATGATGAGAACAGACTTCTCGAGTGGATTGCCGCGTCTCAAGAAATCACTGAGTTGAAACTCGCCGAAAAGGAAATCGAGCGTGCCGCGTATGAAGACCGGCTGACCGGGCTTCTTTCACCGGAAGGCTTTGCCCAACGCCTTGACGAGCATCTCAGAGAGCAGGACCTCCATCCGGCCAGCCCGGTGGTGGTGGTCGACATCAAAGCCCTGCGAGAAATCAATAACACCCGCGGTTATGAGGTTGGCGATGAAGTGCTACGGGAGGTCGCCCGTCGTCTGTCCGGCGAGATGGGTCCGAGCGCACTGGTTGCGCGCACGGGCGGCGATGAGTTCACCATGCTTGCGCCACAGGAAAATCAGCGTACACCGCGCCAATTGCGAGCGTGTATGGCAGCCGTCTTCGATGTACCTTTTGAAATCAGAGGCTTTTCCTTCCACGTAGAAGCGTCATTCGGCTACGCCCGGCTCCGCAGCAGTGCGGGAGATGCCAGGAAGCTTATGACCGATGCGGCATTGGCAATGCATCTGAGCCAACATAATCCGGCGGTGACCTGGTCTCAATACACGAAAGCACTCGAGCGTGAAACGCGCAAAACCGTAGACCTCACAACAAAGTTACGCCACGCTCTCGAAGCTGATCAATTGGAACTTTATTACCAACCTCAGGTTGACCTTGAGAGCGGTCGCATCGTCTCGGCAGAAGCTTTGTTGCGATGGAATCACCCTGAAATGGGCTTTATTCCGCCTGACCTGTTCATCCCTCTGGCCGAACAAAGTCAGCTCATCGGCCCGATAGGAGAATGGGTGCTACAACAAGCTTGCCGGGATCTTCAGGCCTGGAGGGATTCGGGACTTGGTACCTGCCCGGTATCGATTAATGTTTCCCTGATCCAGTTCCAACTAGGTTCTTTCCCGGACAAAGTGCGCAAGGCATTGACTGACTTCAACGTCGCCCCCGGGGAGTTGACCCTGGAGATCACTGAAAGCGTCTTCGAGCAACACAGCAAGGCCTTGAAGCAGGATCTGGAAGCCCTCAGTGCGATGGGGGTTCGCCTGTCCCTGGACGACTTTGGAACAGGCTATTCCTCTCTGGGACATCTAAAAGACTACTGGTTCAATGAAATCAAAATAGATAAAAGCTTTGTTAGCCAACTGGACGATGGGGCTTACGCACAGGCGATCGTCAAAGCAACTATTTTCATCGCTGCGGCACTTGGTGCCGAGGTCGTTGCCGAGGGGATTGAAGTATCAGAACATATAACGACTTTACGCCATCTTGGATGCACGAAAGGACAGGGCTATCACTATAGCCGGCCTGTACCGGAGCCCAGTTGGCATCAATTGCTTATCAACAACATAGCACTTCCCAGAGGGCAACTTACGGGTACGCCCCCTCTAGGCCTTCAATGATGCCTACCCGGCCCCGGCTCAATGAGCTAGAGCAAAAATGGGAAGATGGTCCAAATCGCCTATCTGATATGGCGAGTTGATAAGCCCACCTTCCTGAGCTTAGATTAAAAGGTCATCCGGGATTCCGTATTTCGTGGCGGTTCAGTCTCCTTATCCGCATAACGCCATTGAGAGAAGCTGCGATGAGGCGCTCAGACAGGACGTTTGGTCCGTCTGAAACTCGTATTCGAAGGAGTAATCTATGAAAAAGTTACATTCACTCGCCTTTTATGCCTTGATCACACCGGCCATAGCCCTGGGTTCAGCTGCTTTGCTCGCCGAAGAAGGCGGCAATGGGGATAAGGATTTGGGCGAGCAGGATATGGACCAACATGCTGAACCCGAGGATCAGAACTCTGAGCAACACGAGGAGTCCACCAAGTCCAAATACAATACAGATGACGCGAGTGGCACAAGTGACTCGGAAACGGATGACAAATCTGGCAAGCAGAAAAAGGAGGAGCAAAAAACCCCTTCGGATAATGGCATGACCGAGTGACCTGATCTGAGCTCAATACCCCCTCGTGATGAAAGCGTGGGTGTGTCGAACTGACCAAACCGGCAGTTCGATGATGTCACCCGCCACACCGTAGTCGTACACCTTCTGCTATACTCCCGGCCAGCCGCCTATCACGCCCACCGCCCGCCCTGTGAGCCGTCATGCCACCGTCTACGAAGCTATACACTGACCTCTCCGGTTATTACGATCTGATGTGTGCCGACATCGACTACCGGGAACAAAGCAGCGGCGTGCGCAGGCTAAACCAGCTGTTCGGAAACGGCGGTTACAGCCACCTGGATCTGGCCTGCGGAACCGGCCCCCACATTCGGCATTTCCTCGACTTTGGTTACCAAAGCCAGGGCCTGGACATCAATCAGCCTATGCTGGATAAAGCGAAAGTGCGCTGCCCTGAAGCCGAATTCACCCTGGGCGACATTGGCAGTTTTGCCTTTGACCAGCCTTTCGATCTGATCACCTGCTTTCTGTATTCCATTCACTACAACAGTGACATCGACCGCCTGAAATCCTGCATCACCAGCGCCCACGAGGCCCTGCAGGCCAAGGGGGTCTTCTGCTTCAATGCGGTGGACAAAAACAAAATCAACAACAACCTGTTCGTAACCCATACGGCAGAGCACCAGAACGGTGTTTTCACATTCAGTTCGGGCTGGAACTACCCAGGCTATGGTGAGCAGCAGTCACTCAAGCTGTGGATTAAAAAAGACACGCAAAATGTCAGCGAGACCTGGACGGACGAGCATCCCATGGTGGCGTTGGGCTTCGAGGAGCTTGCACAGCTGCTGGAACCCTATTTCGAGGTTCATATATTCGAGCACGACTACGGCAAAATAGAGCCCTGGGACGGGCAGTCCGGGAACGCCTTGTTCGTCTGCGTGAAGCGGTAGCGCAAAATAGAAGACATGGCACTGTGGCGGCCAGTGGAGAGCTCGGC
>JAWWAT010000282.1:0-5084 GCA_033721635.1 Marinobacter sp.
CCTGTCCATGTGGTCGTTCAACGACGCTGATTTTCTATTGCAACTCGTAGCCTGGGCCGCCCGTGACGACGACGTCATTATGCGATTCGAGGGCCAACAGATTACCTCTCAGCATCTGGAGGCTGGCCTTGCCAAAGAACCACCAATCGATGTGGACCCGGTTTCCCTTATTCTGACACCACATCTTGACCGCATTTACGGGGAGATGGGCCGATTATGCGGAGTTCGCGACGACGACCTGCATCGCTGGATTAACCCGGAAATGTATGGCTGGTGGGTAGGGCACGGATTTCTCAGCGTGATCAGTCGGGAATCCGGAAAAATCCACGATTATGAGGGGTTTATCCGCCATTTTTATGCCTCTTATCACCCTTATTACAACGGCAATATACCCGTTATTCATCCGCAACCAGCTGGTATTGCAGTCACTGACAGTGGAGGGCGCCTGGTTGGGCGCCACGCCATAACCATTATCCGCGCCAACCTGGATCGTGATGGGAATATGCGCATCTATTTCTTCAACCCCAACAACGATAGCGGCCAGGATTGGGGCCAGGGCGTCAATTGCTCCACAGCGGATAATGGTGAACGCCATGGAGAGGCATCGCTCCCATTTGCAGAATTTGCGTCACGTTTGTGCGTATTTCACTACGATACGAGGGAACTCGGGGAGCTATCCCTGGTTCCGGAAAAAGACGTCACTAGGGCCGTAGAACTTGGCCGCACCAGTTGGGCCGCAAGTTACGAGTGAGAAACCGGAGTACCTGCTACAACTTTAGAGGTGCGTAAATCCAGAATCACGTGGAGGACTGATGCTTCAGAGCCTCAAGAATCACTTGCCAGTCTTTGGGATGCAGCTCATGCCCGGTGCCTTGTAGTGTAAGCAGTTTGGAATTACTGATCGCTGCCTTCAACGCCAAGCCATGTGCGTATGGGAGCACTGGATCCTCTGTGCCATGAATGATCAGCGTCGATACGGTGATCTCATTTAAACGGCCTAGCCACTCGTCGCCACCACCTAATGTTGTGTGGTTGAATGAAGTCAATACATTTGGAGTGCGATCAAAGTTTGCCTGAGCAATCCGGCGAACTTTTTCAGCGTCGAATACATGGGCCGTACCTGAGTTGAGTTGCCATGCCCCTACCTGATACTCGACCACCTGATCTCTATCAGACCAATCAATTGTTTCCGCCCGTTGGTGATATTCGATGATTGCAGGATCGAAAGAGGGCATATCCGGATCTGTTTCTGCCAGACGTTCTGAAGAAATGAGCGTTAGACTCTTAACGCGATTCGGATACTTGAGAGCAACAATTTGGCATAGAAGGCCTCCCAGAGACATGCCAACCAAGTTTGCAGCTTTCAGACCATAACCTCCGATTACGCGAACAACGTCATCTGCTAATTCGACAGCGGAATAGGGGGCCTGGCCCGGCTCATAGGAAATTGACTTTCCCGTATCACGATGGTCGTATCTGATCACGTAGCGGCCCATTGCGGCCAGCCGGGCGCAAAAATCATCAGGCCACCATACCGCCGAGGACATTGCCCCCATGACTAGAACAATGGGCTCGTTAGCCGGGTTCCCGAATGCTTCGGTAAAGAGTGAAATATCGTTATCAGTAACTTCTTTGGTTTCCATCATTATCCTTGGGTTATCCACGGAGAAGCTACAAAGTACTTGAAGGTTATCTGCTCTTTGTTGACTGTTCTGAGGGAGCATATTATGAGCGGTCAACTGCTGTCGATTACGTGGCAGGTAATGGAACTCACTGCTGATTTAGATAGGCCGCCAGGCATGCTTCCTGATTGCCGAGTTATTGGTTTATCAACTCAGGCATTTGATGAGGAACTCCACCACTGCCCGCACACCGGGTAACTGACCGCGGCGATGCGGCATCAACAGTGTTGTGGTCACAGTGCCGCTGTTCCATTCAGGCAGTACTTGAACCAGTTGGTTACTGAGAAGGGCTTCCTGACACATTCCTGCGGGCAGGCATGTTACACCGAGGCCGGCGATGGCAGCGTTAATGAGTACTTGCGACTCATTTCGCCTCTTTCGGCCTCGAAATAGATAACCATCTTGAGGTGACGGTGCTCATCAACAATGAGGGTCTCATGGTCAAAGGTATAGAGAGCACCATCTGCTCCGATTATGGTGCGGATTCCCCGATTGTACCCCTCCATACTTGAGCCACCCCACCAGTGCCGGAAATCCGGTGACAGCTGACAAAGCTCATCGATCAGAGTCCGCATGACCGGATCTTCAGGAACGCCAGCCAGGTCGCAACGAAACTGCGCCAGCAGGCAAGAGCTATCCTGGTGCCAGTCGGCAAGTCGACGGCGCAGCTCGGGATTCGCAAAAACCATTTTTAGCAGGTTGCGGTTAGAAGCTTCAAGCTCGCTGAACTGGAGCAGTTTATCGGCTGGAGTGTTCCAGCCAATGACATCCCAGCGTAAGTTTATGACGTAGGCGGGGCGGGCCAGTTCATCCATAAGTGACTGGGTGCGGGGTGAAAGCGTCTGTTCCTGATAAGCTTCAGGCCGTGGTGCCCGTTGATGTGCCAACAGGAAGAGGTGGCAGCATTCGGCATCGTCCAGTTTCAGCGCGCGGGCGATATTAAGCAGAAAACGTTCTGAAACCTGAATATCACGGCCCTGCTCAAACCACGTGTACCAGGTGAGGCCAACCCCCGCAAGCGCTGCAACTTCTTCCCGCCTCAGTCCGGGTGTTCGTCGTCGCCCGCCACTGGGCAGGCCAACGTCCGCCGGAGTCAATTTATGTCGGTGGCGCAGTAGAAATTCAGTAAGATCACTCTGGGTTCGCTCAAGCCTTCGCTGCGCCATGCCATTACCGTTAGTAATAGGATAAGTAGCTATATTGTACCCCCATAAATGATTCCAGAGAATACGGTCATCCATCTTGAAATTGGAGACCACAATGTCAATTGAATGCGATTCAAGCTCCCCTGTCTGCATCGATGGCGATCAAGAGTCACCCCGTGTCCTGGCGGGCATCAAGGCGTGGGTGGGGCTTGCGGTATTGGCTCTGCCCACTGTATTACTCGGGCTCGACGTCACCATTCTCTATCTGGCGCTGCCCGCGCTGGCAACAGACCTGCAGCCAACCAGCAACCAGGCACTTTGGATCATGGACGCCTATGGTTTCATGATTGCTGGGTTTCTGATCACCATGGGGACGTTGGGCGACCGCATCGGTCGGCGTCGGTTGCTGATGATAGGAGCTGCCGCATTTGCAGGAGCTTCAGTATTGGCGGCTTACGCGCCGAGCGCGGAATTGCTGATTGTTGCCCGTGCGATTCTGGGTGTTTCCGGGGCCACTTTGATGCCTTCAACACTGGCCTTGATAAGCAATATGTTTTTTGATGTTCGCCAGCGCGCTCTGGCCATTGGAATCTGGGCGACAATGTTCGCCCTGGGTATGGCGTTGGGGCCGGTCGTCGGCGGTGTACTGTTAGAGCAGTTCTGGTGGGGCGCTGCGTTTCTCATCGCTGTCCCCGTTGTGGCCATTTTGCTGGCAACAGCCCCGTTTCTGTTGCCAGAGTACCGCGACCCGAACGCCGGCCGTCTGGACCTGGTGAGTGTTCTGCTGTTGCTGATAGCAATTTTACCAAGCATCTATGGCATAAAGGAGTTCTCCAAAGCTGGCGTGACACCATTGGTACTGATCTCGTTGAGTATCGGGGTACTGGGAACGATGAGTTTTGTGCGCCGACAAAAGTTGTTGCCTGATCCACTGCTTGACCTTCAGCTGTTTGCAATCAGAACCTTCACAGCAGCGCTAGTCATACTTCTGGTCGGCCTGATCGGTGTTGCCGGCATGATGCTGTTGGTTAGCCAGTACTTACAGTTGGTGGCAGGGTTTTCGCCGCTAGTTGCAGGGCTCTGGATGGGGCCGCCGGCATTGATGATGGTATTTGCCGGGGTGTTCGCACCGTTATGCGCGCGACGTATCCGGCCTGCATTCGTTATTGCCGTAGCGCTTATTCTTTCAAGTATCGGATGCGGTTTGCTGGCGAAGGTAGATCCGCACTCCATTCAGGTGCTTCAGGTTGTGGTTGGTTTTTCACTGGTCTATCTCGGGTTAGGCACCATTGCAGCCCTTGGCACGGATTTGGTGGTCGGCGCGGCACCAACGGAAAAAGCGGGGGCTGCGTCGTCAATGTCCGAGATGGTTCAAGAGTTGGGAGTAGCATTGGGTGTGGCACTCCTGGGTAGTTTGGCGACCTTGAAGTACCGCCTGCACATCACCGGGGGGCTTCCTGACGGTATGCCAGACGATGTCTCAAGTGCCCTCGAAGAAAGCCTGTGGGCCACAAAGTCCATTGCTGAACAACTTCCCGCCGGGATGCTTGAGCAAGCGCGGGCGGCCTTTACTCAAGGCATGGTGGTATCAGCCACGGTGGGTGGTTTAGCGCTTCTGGTCCTGGCGTTTCTATCGGTCGCCAGCCTTCGCCATGTGAGGGCAATCGGCGACAATGTTCATTAACGATAGACCAACGAACCGTTCTGCGCGTCTGAGCAGAGCCAGGAGGAATGATTGATGGCTATACTTGCCAACAAAGTAGCTAATGGTGTTGCAAACCCGCGATGCTCAAGGGTTGTACGAGAAGTTTGGTTTCTCTGAGAACAGTGCCCACATGAGCACCAAAGTGACTGATTTATAACCGGAGGAGAGGGCATTTTGAACGTTGTCGGCCAACTCGGCCGTGCTGATGGATTTTCCGGTCACAAGCCCGGGAATAGGAGAGTTGTTCAAGGGTGCAGAAGCCATTTTTTATGAGGTCGCGGAATGACGATAACGAAAGCGCTGCAGTGCGAGTTAAAGTAATCATCTATAGTGATGAGTAAGTCGTATTACCACCTACTACTGCTTAATAGTGGGAAAAACCATGAAAAAAATAGTCCTTCAAGTCGCCTCATTTCTTGGCGCTCTTTCATGTTTTGGGGCGGTAAATGCGACGGAGACGAGGACCCCTCTCGTTCCGCTTCCTTCTATAGTCGATTTTACAAATGGTGATGGTTGGGGTGTTGGGCTTGGGCTGGGCGTTGAATATGAGAG
>JAWWAT010000283.1:0-5083 GCA_033721635.1 Marinobacter sp.
AAAACTACCTTTCACTCCTGCGAAACAGCTTTACCGAGAGCGCCATGATCTACAACACGCGGATCCAGTCGTTCCCTGACGTGATCCTGGCAAAGCTGTTCCGTTTTCGTGAAGCACCGCAGTTCAGTTCACAAACGTGAACTAGCCGTTCAGGCCCAGGTGCTCGGCATCCTGCTCGATGCAGCGATCCAGCAGCGCCAGGTAGTCCGCCTTGGCTTTCACCTTGGTTTCACGGTGGGCCCGCATGTTCAGGGTCTTAAAATGAAGTGCCAGCTCGGTGGCCCGCTCAACCAGTTTGTCCTGAGCCACCACTTCATCCAGGAAGCCCGCCTCGACGGCGCCTTCCGGGCTGTAGATCTCTGCGTTCACAACCGAACGGTAAAAGTGGGCAGGCGCCAACCGATGGCGGGCAATTTCGATCCCGGCGTGGTGCATGGTCATGCCGATGGCCACCTCGTTCAGACCAAGCTTGAAGGGCCCCTCAATACCTATCCGGTGGTCCACTGACAGCAGAATGAACGCGCCCTTGGCAATGGCATGGCCGCTACAGGCACCGATGATCGGCAACGGGAACGCGGCCAGACGACGGGTAAAGGTTGAGCCGGTTTTTACAAGGGCAGCAGCCTCTTTCGGGCCCTTCTGCATTTCTTTCAGATCGTAGCCGGCGGAGAACACGCCTGGCTGGCCAGTCAGGATCACAACGGCCTTATCCTGCTCTGCCCGATCCAGCGCCGCGTTTAGCCCCTCGAACACTTCGTGGCTCAGAGCATTGGCCTTGCCATTGCTGATGGCAATCGTCGCAACACCGTCTTTCAAGTCATAACTTACCAGCTCAGTCACCTGTACTACCTCTCTACCGGAATTAAAGTGAGCGTTTGTTTACTTCGCCGAACCTGATTGTGTGGCACACGAGCCCGAGTTTCAATATCAATTGGTCACGTCGCCAGAACGTGGACAAACATTGGCACAATTAATCCGCCAGCAGCCTCATCCCCAAGCACATTGCGATCAGCGGTTATCGTTCCCTGCTCGCGGGTTGCGTTAAAGCCACAGCAGAACCAGCATCAATAAAACGCTAACCACGGAAGCGAATACAGTCCTGATCAAGTTCCATCTGACCCACCTGGGCTCGAAAGATCGCCGAGCTGAATCGAGCGCGCGTTCATCCATCTCGTCCACATTCAACGTTTGCAAAGCGTTATTCAGCGGAACATTTATACGGAACGTTATCAGTTGTACCCCAAGGATATAGGCGATCGCACTGGCGCCCACCAGGGTTGGCACCATGCCGTTGTGTTGCAGGACGGCCAGGATCGCCGCCGCCACTACTGCTACGACGGACCCTATCCAAACAAGACCAAAAACCGGTTGACCGGCTTGGATCACGCCGTCGATAGCTTGGAAGGCGCGGATAAATTCCTTGTCTGTCAGCTTTGCAATTCCTGGCATGATGACCGATGCGAAGGCAAAGACAAACCCGGCGGTTAAGGCCGATAGCAATGTAGCCACGAGCAATGCCAGTTCAAAAAAAGTCATGATCTTTTCTCCTGTCAGAGACGGAAGGGGTGTCACCACAGATAGCAGCGTCGCGAAGCCGGAACGGCTGTTAAACCGGTATGTTCCAGGAACTGTGCCATTTGTTATTGCCCGAGCATGCCAGAGTCTGTGCAGAGGGCGACATCTTCAAACCAAGCGCCATCGGCTCGAAAGCCCTCCAGCAAAAAAATTTTCCAATTTAGTTGATCCATAAACCAGTTAGTTCAGTACTAAATCAAATTGGAGGATGCTTTTATGGCGAACACCGAACTTAGTCGAAGGCGAGCCGACTCCTGGCGCGCCGTTGTTGAAGCCTACCAAGTCTGCAGTCAGCGGTATGGCTCAGCCCTGAATCACGTAGACCTGACACCCGCCCAGTTCGAGGTGATGATCCTGATTCGTTCACTCAAGGAAAACGCCACACCAAAACGAATCGCTGAAAGGCTGCTGGTGACCAAGGGCAACATCACCGGGGTTACCAACCGGCTGCTGACCCGCGGCTTGATTGATCGGCAAAGCCATCAAACCGATGGCCGATCCCTTGTATTCGAGCTCACCTCCCAGGGCCATCATCTGCTCCTGGACGCCAATAAAGTGGCCGCAGAATTTGTTCGCCAGCAGCTTGAGCCATTCACGGATGAAGAAGTTGAGATTGTCGGGCGCCTGATGCGCCAGATGAAACAGCACCTGTTGTCGATGGACGCAGACGCCGTTGTGAAAGCCGCTCTGGATTAGGCGAAACCTTTGGAGAATGTCCATGTCGAACTCACCCTTTCTCTCCGTGCCACCTTCCAGCTTGAGAGCGCTGGAACTCAGAGCTGCAGCCGACGTGCTGGCACTGCCCCTGTGGATGACCAGGCTGGCGTCACGCAACGTCACGAATGTGGGCCAGAACAGGGCCGTGTTCGTTCTACCAGGGTTTGGAGCAAGCGACAGGGCCATGGCTCCGATGCGCTACTTCTTGCGGCGTCATGGCTTCAATCCACTGGAATGGGGGCTCGGCGTTAACAAAGCCGGCCTGGATCTTCCCCACGATCCGCACATGCTGTCCTGGGATGTCGACATACCCGAAAAAGTCGCAGGCGAGACCGGTGTTCCCTATCTGTGTGATCAGATGGTGGAGCGGGTGTCACGTTTCTGCGAGGAACATTCAACCACCGCATCGCTGGTGGGCTGGAGCCTCGGCGGAACTATCGCCCGTGAAGTTGCCAGAGATCTTCCACAGTACGTCGACCAGGTGGTCACTTTGGGTTCGCCGGTGATCGGCGGTCCCAAATACACCAGTGCGGCAGGCCTTCTGAATAAGCGGGGCTTAAATCTCGACTGGATCGAACTCGAAGTAGAAAGACGCAATCAGAAGCCAATCAAACCGCCCGTCAGCGCCATCATTAGCCGAACCGACGGGATAGTGGATTGGTCCGCCAGCATCCTGGCCAATGACAGCACCACCCGCTACATAACCACCGACGTCTCCCATCTCGGGATGGGCATCAACCGGCGCGTGATGGAGCTTGTGCTGCAGGAACTGACCCGTGAGCGGAAAGCACAATGACAGATCTGCAAAACTCAGAACGGGTGGTTCTGTTTGTGCCGGGAGCAATGACCGGTGATTGGATTTGGGAAGACAATTTTGCTCAAGCCTTTTCTGAGGCCGGTTACACCGTAAGAACCATGAGTTTTCGTGGCCATGGCGCAGGCTGGGTTGAGCGGATGTCGCTGCGGTTTGACGATTACGTCAAAGACTGTGCCACGGAGATCTCCAGATGCAGTCGTGCGCCCCACATCGTTGGCCATTCGCTCGGCGGCCTGATCGCGCTCCATGCAGCCACCCAAGTGCCGGTCGAATCGATGGCTCTGCTGTCACCCGCCCCGATTGAAGGGATGACACGAAGCGTTGCATCGCTGGCTGCGACCTCCCCAATGTCCGTTTTCAAATTTTCGGCCGCGCTCTTGAACGCGCGCGTTACGCGTTATGGCACGCCACCCCTGGGCGTGTATTCGCCTTCGTGCGAGCCCGAACGAGCCAAAGCCATAACCGCTCAACTCAAATCTGAAGCATTGCCTGTGGTTTTGAAGCTCCTCGTGCCGCCAACGCTGGCGGTGGATAGACTCGATGCCAGTCAGATTCTGATGGTTGGCGCCGAAGGCGACAAGATTATTCCCGCCTCTGAAGTCAGGCGCTCTGCCGCTTTAATCAATGCACAATTCAAATCCTACAAAGGGATGAGCCACACGTTTCAGGCGGAGCGGGAGTGGCCGGTCGTCGCTAATGATCTTCTTCGTTTCTTTGCGGGAACTTAGCACCAAATAGCTCATGACCGATGCCCGCCAGGATCGCAAAGCGGACATTCCGACTGAGTCCTCACGCTCAATCGTATTTGCCAATCGCTAACCGTTTTTTCTGCCTTCGGTAAGCGCAACGTAAACATTTTGTCCACTCTGAAGCTCCATTGGGTGATATTCCAAAGCCAAACAGATTCGTCCAACTTCTGATTATGGGGTTTGGCGCGGCTACGTCGCGTCGTTTCAGTCCGATAACTGATAGGAGTTGAGTCATGATTGCACTTGTCGTCCGGTTTTATCCGAAAGAAGGGCAAAAACAGGAATTCAAGAACGCGCTTTTCGATCTCGTGGACACCATGTCTAAAGAGTCCACTTTCGTGAATGCCATCGTTCACGAGGACCTTGCTGAGCCAGACGTATTGGTGATTTACGAAATCTGGAGGGAAACCAGGGAGAGTTTTCTAGAAAACCAGTACTTGAAGGGCTATCGGGTGCCCTTTGAAGCTCTGGTCAACGAAGCGTTGCATGGTCGTCAAATTGAATGGCTGATTCCAGAAAAAGAGCTTGGCAGCGAACTCACTATTGCATGAATTTACGAGTTAAATAAATCGTACAGAAAATCGATGAGGGCGCGGAGCTTCGGAGCCATATGCTTTGTCTGAGGCCAAAGTGCCAGAATATCAACCGGAGTCGGCGAATAGTCGTCCAGAACCGGGCGCAAGCGATGGCTGCTGATGTCTTGTTCAACGACGTAAGCGGGAAGCTGGGTGACACCCATGGCCGCACGGGCAGTGTCCAGCATCGCGGAGTTGTTGTTAAACGTGAAGGCACCCAGAGGATTGACGGAGTAAGGCTTATCCCTATCCTGGAAACGCCAGGGTGCGATGCGATTGGTACCGGAAAATTTGAACCCAATGCAGCGATGGTACGCCAGGTCCTCCGGTTTCCGAGGCTCCCCAAATTTTTCGAGATAAGCAGGTGCTGCGCATGTAATCAGCTTCTGCTCACCAAGCCGTTTTGACACCAGTCTTGAGTCTTCAAACGAGGAAGACATACGAATCGCTAGGTCGTATCCCTCCTCCACAATGTGTATCTGACGATCGTCGAGATCGACTTCAAACCTTAGATCCGGGTACTCCTCCCACAAGCGAGGCAAGGCAGGAACGATCTTGTACTGACCGAGTGCCACGGGTGCAGAGATTAGCAATCGACCTTTTGGTTGTGACCTGAGCCCAGAAAACTGCGCTTCGGCCTCAGAGAGCTC
>JAWWAT010000284.1:0-5071 GCA_033721635.1 Marinobacter sp.
ACCTGACTGTCAGCATGCGTGCCTGGAACTCTATTTCCCCGGAGCTTCAGCAGCTGGTTGAGGACGAAGTGCGCATCTATTCCCAGAAGCACTATCTGGCTATCCAGGAGCGCAACATTGAGGCCATGGAGAAGTTCAAGGCAGAGGGCGACACTGTTACCCGTCTGAGCCAGGAAGATCTGGAAACCTGGCGGAAGGCCGCGATTCCGATCTGGTTTAATTGGGCGAACAAGAACGAAGATGCACGTGCCATCCTCGACATCCAGCTCGAGTACATGATGAACGAGACGGTTGGCTACATCACGGAAGAGGACATTGCGGACTATCAGTAAACTCTGACCATTAAACAATAACGATAAACGGGGAAGGCAGGGTTAGCCGATACTGGATTAACTCTTCCTTCCCCGCTCTTTGATCTGGGTGGTAACAACATGTCTGATCTGAGTGCATTTGGCTTTGTCATGCCGCACTGGTTTTACTGGGGCTGGCTTGCCGTAATGCCATTGCTCATGATGGCTTGGGACAAGTGGAGCACTAAGCACGGCGGGGATGAGGCCGAGCCCGAGAAAACGGTTTCCGAGTTACAGTCTGAAGAAGACGATCCGCTTGCTCAGTTTGAATATGAGGGTAACTGGTTTACCAAAATCGTTGACTGGATGTGCGAGAAGTCAGGCCTTTTCGTGGCGTTCTGGACCATCAACGCAGTGCTGTTCTATTTCTTCGAAGTGGTAATGCGTTACCTCTTCAACATGCCGACGATCTGGGTGCACGAAGCCAGCTTCCTGATTTTCGGTATGCAGTACATTCTTGCCGGCGCCTTCGCGCTGTTGCACGGAGCGCACGTCCGGGTGGACGTGGTGTATAACTTCCTGCCGGTTCGCGGGCGTGTGGGCATGGATATCTTTACCTCCATGTTTTTCTTTTTGTTCGCGGCCGTTCTGGCCATCACATCCTGGACCTTCTTCCAGGACTCACTGATGATGCAGGAGACGACTGTCGAGACCTGGGGTATCCAATATTACCCGGTGAAAGGCGTGATGTTTGTGGGCGCAATCCTGTTGTTGCTCGCCGGTTTTTCAAAACTGCTTAAAGACATCGTTCTGTTCATTCGTCTCGGTCAGGAGCGCACATCATGAGTACAACAACTGCAGCGCCCAGCAGCGGCATGGCCGGGAAACTGGGTACATGGTTAATGATCATCGCCACTGCGGTGCTGGCGTTTATCATCTGTGTTGAGTTGATCAACATTCTGTTTTACGACCCGTGGAGCGACGAGAGATTTCTCTTCAGGCTGTCGGGTAGCTTGTCCGGGGTAGAAATTGGCCCGTTGACCTATCTGATGTTCGGCTCTCTGGCCGTTGCTCTGATGATGGGCTTGCCTCTGGCTTTCGTGACCGGTGGCCTCGGTGTCATGTTCATCTACCTGGTCGGGGATGCCATGATGCTGAACATCGTCCCCGGACGTATCTTCCCGCTGATGGCCAATCCGGACATCGCGGCGATTCCCCTGTTCATCTTCATGGCATCCATGCTTGAGCGTGCCGGCCTGATCGAAGAGATGTTCAGCGTGGTGTACAAGTGGATGGGTGGCATCAGTGGTGGTCTTGCTGCTGCAACGATTGTCGCGTCTACGATTCTGGCCGCGATGGTGGGTGTTATCGGCGCTGCCGTTGTAACCATGGGCATCATCGCGCTGCCCGCCATGTTGAAGCGGCATTACGATCACAAGATTGCGATCGGCTCCATCATGGCTGGTGGTACCCTCGGTATCCTCATCCCGCCCTCCATTCTGGCCATCCTTTACGCGGTAGTGGCGCAGCAGTCGGTGGGCGAGCTTTATCTGGGCTCGCTGCTGCCGGGCTTGCTGCTCTCCGGCCTGTATCTCACCTACGTGCTGGTTCGCAGCTGGCTGAATCCCAAGCTTGGCCCGCCGATTCCGGTGGAAGACCGGATCAGTCTCAAGGAAAAGGTTAAGCTGCTCGGCAACCTGATTGCGCCGCTTGCACTGGTTGGTCTGGTTCTGGGGCTGCTCTTCGGTGGCATTGCCACGCCGGTTGAGGCCGCGGGTATCGGTTCTTTCGGTGCCATCATTGTTGCGATGATGCACAAGAAGTTCTCGATTGCCGGTCTGCGGGAAGCCTCAGTGACCACCGCAAAAGCATCTGCCATGGTCCTCTGGATCATGTTCGGT
Source organism: Marinobacter sp. (assembly GCA_033721635.1). GTDB lineage: Bacteria > Pseudomonadota > Gammaproteobacteria > Pseudomonadales > Oleiphilaceae > Marinobacter. The sequence goes on from JAWWAT010000284.1 coordinate 2,192, forward strand.
GCGTCGGTGTTCGTCGGCTTCTACATCCTCCAGGGCGGCCAGCAGTTCGTAACGGACGCCATTCTGGGCACTGGCATGTCAGCCTACGGGATTCTGTTCCTGCTGATGGTGCTGCTGGTGGTCCTGGGCATGTTTCTTGACTGGGTTGGTATCCTGTTGCTCGCGGTACCCATCTTTATTCCGATCGTGAAAGCGCTGGAGTTCCCCGGCCTGTTCGGCTTCCCGCCGGTGGCCGGTGACGACGTGGTGCTCTGGTTCGGTGTGCTGTACCTGGTGAACATGCAGATGTCTTTCCTGAGTCCGCCGTTTGGTTACGCGCTGTTCTACATCCGCGGCGTTTGTCCGCCGGAAATCTCCATGGGTACCATCTTCAAGTCGTCCCTGGTGTTCCTGGCGATTCAGGCGTTCGGGCTGTTCATGTGTATCCTGATCCCCGGCATCGTAACCTGGCTGCCAGGGCTGGTTTACGGTTAATCAAATCAAGGAGTAATGCTTTATGTTAACTATCAAACGATTGGATCTTGCCGACGCGCGGATCCTGATTGAGGGCGCCGCGGAGAAGGCCCGTGAAATCGGCGTGCCCATGTGCATTGCCGTGGTGGACGAATCCGGCAATCTGGTGGCTTTCGAGCGCATGGACGGTGGCAAGATCACCAGTGTAACCATCGCCCAGGACAAAGCCTTCACCGCAGCCGCGGCCAAGAAAGCCACCCATGACTACAACAAGGTGAACGTGCCCGGCAGCCTGGCCTTCGGCATTCATACCGAAGTGGGCGGGCGCATCAGCTCCGTTGGTGGTGGCTTGCCGGTGATCGTCGACGGCGATGTGGTGGGCGGTATCGGCATCAGTTCCGGTACCCCGCAGCAGGACATGGACTGCGCCCAGGCCGGTCTTGACCACTTTGAAACAAAACGCGGTTGATGACTGTCACACTGACGTAATTCAAACCCAGAGAGTGCTATGACTACCAAGCCGAAAGTCAGCAAAGCCGAGCTGGCGGAGCAGTTCCGGGCGTTTATCGACCCGGACTACGTCATCACCGATGACGAAACCATGAAGCCCTACGAATGCGACGGCATGTCGATGTATTGCGAGATGCCGTTGCTGGTGGTGCTGCCGGAAACCGTTGAACAGGTGCAGCGGGTGATGCGCATCTGCAACGAGAACGCAGTGCCGGTGGTGGCCCGTGGTGCCGGAACCGGGCTCAGTGCCGGTGCCATGCCCAACAAGGAGGGTGTAGTGCTGTCGCTGGCCAAGTTCAACCGTATCGTGGAGATTGACCCGCTGGCTCGAACGGCAAGGCTGCAGCCGGGGGTTCGCAACCTCGCCATCAGCGAGGAAGCGGCCCAGTACGGTCTGTACTACGGCCCGGATCCCTCGTCCCAGATCGCCTGCACCATCGGCGGTAATGTGGCTGAGAACTCCGGTGGCGTGCATTGCCTCAAATATGGCCTGACCGTTCACAACATCCTGAGCGTAGAGATGGTTACCGCCGAGGGTGACGTGGTGACCGTGGGCAGTGATGGCCTGGACAGCTGCGGTATGGACCTGCTGGCGCTGATGACCGGCTCGGAAGGGCTGCTGGGTGTGGTGACGGAAGTGAAAGTGAAGCTGCTGCCGAAGCCCGAAGTGGCCCAGGTAGTCATGGCCGGGTTTGATGATGTCCAGAAAGGCGGTGACGCCGTGGGCGGGATTATTGCCCATGGCATCATCCCGGGTGGTCTGGAAATGATGGACGGCCACGCCATTATTGCAGCGGATGACTTTGCCCAGGCAGGCTATCCAAGGGATGCCAAGGCCCTGCTGCTATGTGAAGTGGACGGTACCGAGGAGGAAGTCCACGAGCACATTGCCCAGGCCGAGGAGGTCTTCCGCAAGCTCGGAGCGACGTCTGTCAGGACCTCCCGGAGTGAAGAAGAGCGCGCACTGTTGTGGAAAGGTCGCAAGTCGGCTTTCCCGGCGGTGGGCAGAATCTCCCCGGACTACTACTGCATGGACGGCACTATTCCCCGCCGCGAGATCGCCTACGTTCTGACGGAAATGGAAAAGATGTCCGAGGAGTTTGGTCTGCGTGTTGCCAATGTGTTTCACGCCGGTGACGGCAACCTGCACCCTCTGATTTTGTTTGATGCCAATGTGCCCGGCGAATTCGAGCGCACCGAAGCCTTCGGCTCACGCATTCTGGAAATGTGTGTGGAAGTCGGTGGCTGCATTACTGGCGAACACGGCGTTGGCGTTGAGAAGATTCGCCAGATGGCGGTCCAGTTCAACGACGAGGAGTTGCAACAGTTCCATGACGTGAAGGCTGCGTTTGACCCTGCCGGTATCCTGAATCCGGGCAAGGGCGTACCGGCCCTGCGGTTCTGCCAGGAATACCGCTCACTCGAGCACAAACAACACACGCACGACCATACGGAAGCCGCCCATGGCTGATATTTCCCAACAACTGAAGGAGCAGGTGCTCCAGGCCCGGGACAGCGGGCATAAGCTCAATATTGTCGGCGGTGGTACCAAGGCCTTCATGGGCCGGGACGCCGACACCGATGCCGGAACCCTCAACGTGGGCGAGCACACCGGTATCGTTGACTATCACCCGGTGGAGCTGGTTTTGACCGTCCGTGCCGGCACGCCGCTGAGCGAAATCGAGGCGACTCTGGCTGAAGAAGGTCAGTGCCTGCATTTTGAGCCACCCCATTTTGGTGCTGCCTCCACCATCGGCGGCACCCTGGCCTGCAACCTTTCCGGTCCGGGACGCCCCTGGGCCGGCTCGGTGCGGGACCAGGTCCTGGGTATCCGGCTGCTCAATGGCAAGGGCGAACATCTTCGCTTTGGTGGTCAGGTAATGAAAAACGTGGCCGGCTATGACGTATCACGTCTTC
>JAWWAT010000285.1:0-5061 GCA_033721635.1 Marinobacter sp.
ACATTCAACCTGATCGTGCCTCGGGGCTCCGCCTGAAAACCCCTTGCCTCCAACTCTGCGTCTTCCAGTTCATCCAGCAGAGCCTGCGTACGCTTCAGAAAGGCGAGTCCGGCATCGGTCAGGCTCATGCGGCGAGTGGTCCGGTTAATCAGCCTGGTGTCCAGATCCCGCTCCAGAAAGGCAATGTGTTTACTCACCGTTGCCGCGGTGATGTCTAGATCATCTGCAGCTCGGGTAAAGCTGCCCAGCTCTGCAACGCGTCTGAAAATGTTCATTGCTACCAGCTTGTCCGTGGCCACCGAAAACCCCTGATTATTTCTGATTTGGAAGGAGTATTGTTCGATCACGCCCAATTATCAACTTAATGGATTGCGGCACACTGATTACCGGTGATACCCCTCACAACCCGGAGTATTCAGTGATGATAGCCTCAGCGCAGCGTTGGTTTATCCCTCCCCAGGCCTTGGTTTGGGGCCTCCTGCTCGCCAATGGATTTCTGATCGCACTCATGCTGGCCCTGGCGAAAGCAGCCACTTCCCAGGGAATGCCAGCCATCACCTATGCCTTCTGGCAAACACTTATCGCGGGCGCCGTTCTGCTGCTGTGTGCCGGGAAACGCCGTTCTCTGCTGGAGCCTCGCCTGAGCCGCTATTTTCTCATCAGCGGCTTGACTGGTATCGCGATCCCGAATGCCATCGGGTTCTACCTGGTCACCAAACTGGGAGCCGGCTTCACCGGGATTATGTACGCCTTGCCCCCCATATTCACGTTCCTGCTGGCGGCCGGCATGGGGCTGGAAAAACGCAGCTGGATCAAACTGACCGGACTATCCATAGCAGTCATCGCCTGCGCATGGATCGTGCTGCAACGCCATTCTGAAATAAGCAGCCCGAACGCACTCTGGTTTGCCATGGGCCTGATTATCCCGGCCATGCTGTCTATCGGGAACGTCTACCGTTCTGTGGCATGGCCTGCGAACGTAACGCCGATGATCCTCGCATCGGGAACCTTGCTGGCATCAGCTGCAACGCTTGGGCTGTTCGCAGGTCTGACTGAAACCCCTATGTTTCCCAATGGGGCAGGAATTGAGCTTGTCGGCATCGTCGTTAGCCAGGGTCTGCTAACCGCATTGACCTACCTTTGCGCCTTCGAACTGCAACGTCGCTCCAACCCGGTTTTCTACAGTCAACTGGGGGCAGTCGCTGCAATGTTTGGATTACTGATTGGAGTTATCTGGTTCAAGGAAAGCTACTCGTTAACCATCTGGTTGGGAGCCTTACTGGTGATCCTCGGGCTCAGGATAAGCAACAGGAAGAAAGCACAAACCGGCGAGACCTGAAATCATAAGTTAAATTCATAACCAACCCTCAAGCAAATTCATTTGCCTCATCCTGGTGCCGTTTCTAGGATGGTGACTTCTGTCGCCCAAAAAAAGAATCACACCCGGGGAACAAGGCACCATGATTTTTCGCTCCTTACTGATTGCCAATCGCGGCGAAATCGCGATCCGCATTGCCCGAGCCTGCAACGAGCTGGGAATACGGTCTGTGGCCGTATTCTCTGAAGACGACACCGCCAGCCTGCATACCCGTATGGCCGATGAGGCAGTGGCTTTAGCAGGCCATGGCGTAAAGGCTTACCTTGATGGCGCGCAACTGATAGACGTTGCAAAGGCCAATGGCTGCGAGGCCGTCCATCCAGGCTACGGATTTCTCGCGGAAAACGCTGGTTTTGCCCGCCAATGCGAACAGGCCGGGCTGATCTTTATTGGCCCTTCGCCGGACACCTTGGAGGGGTTTGGCGACAAGTCGGCAGCCCGGGCTCTGGCAGAGAGCTGCGACGTTCCTCTGATCAAGGGAATCAACAAACCGGTGAGCCTTGGCGAAGCCCAGGCTTTCCTGAGGGAGCATGGTCCTCTTATGCTCAAGGCGATTGCCGGTGGTGGCGGCCGCGGCATGCGGGCGGTTTACGCCGAAACAGAGCTCGAGCAGGCTTTCCAGCGCTGCCAGTCCGAGGCTCAGGCGGCGTTTGGTAATGGATCACTTTACGTTGAACAGTTGATCGCTCGGGCAAGGCACATCGAAATCCAGATAGTCGGCGAGGGCACCGGAGCCGTCAGTCACCTCTGGGAGCGGGACTGCAGCCTACAACGGCGAAATCAGAAGCTGATCGAGATTGCACCGAGTCCTTTACTGGACGCCTCGATCCGGGATGCCATGATCGACTGCGCACTGAAACTGGCCGGCGCCGTTAACTACCGTGGCCTCGGCACCTTTGAGTTTCTGGTGGACGAGGACCACCCCGGTCGTTTCTACTTCATGGAAGCCAATCCCCGCATCCAGGTAGAGCACACCATTACCGAGGAGATTACCGGCGTCGATCTCGTGCAAACCCAGCTGAAACTGTTTGGCGGCCAAAGTCTTACTGATCTGGCTCTTGAGTCAGCACCCACCGTGCGGGGCTTCGCGATTCAGGCCCGAATCAACAGCGAAACGCTCCACGCCGATGGCCATGCCACCGCCGCTACCGGCACCCTGAGCAGCTACGAGCCGCCATCAGGCCCGGGATTGCGGGTCGATGGTTATGGGTATGCCGGTTACACCATCAGCCCTTCGTTCGACTCGCTGCTCGCCAAGCTGGTTGCCCATGGCAGCGATTACCCTTCAACACTTCGGCGGCTGTATCGAGCCTTGTGCGAGTTCCGGCTAACCGGTGTCAGTAGCAATATTGGTCTGCTGCAGAACCTGGTCCGCCACTCGGGCGTGGAAGCCTGGGCTGTTAGCACCCGTTTTGTGGAAGACAACCTGAAAAACCTGACCCCGGAAGAAACCAAAACCGCCCATCCGCACCTGCACTTTGGCAACAGATATGCTGCGGAGGACGCCGAAAGCGTGGCTGCAAAACCCGCCCCGGCGGGCACCATCGGCATTGAAGCACCCAGTTCAGGCACAGTTGTCAGTATCGACGTTACACCAGGAGATTCCGTGGCCATCGGCGACCCGGTAGCGGTGCTTGAAGCCATGAAGATGGAGTTTGTGGTCAAGGCAACCATATCCGGCATCATCCACACCGTTGTCGCAGAACCAGGGACAACGGTGAACGACGGGCAGGCACTGGTCTATCTGGAACCAGCTGACGTCGAGGCCGATGGCATTCAGAATGAAGAGACAGTTGATCTGGAGTACATCCGGGCCGATCTCGCCGAGGTTCTTGAGCGTCATGACCTGCTGGCTGACAAGCGCCGACCGGACGCGGTCGCAAAACGGCGTAAAACTGCGCAGCGAACCGCTCGTGAAAACGTTGAAGACCTGCTCGCCCCGGACAGCTTCAATGAATACGGAGCTCTTGCACTGGCGGCACAGCGACGCCGACGTTCGGCGGACACGCTGGCTGAAATGAGCCCGGCAGATGGCCTGATTACCGCCATTGGCACCGTGAACGCGCCGGAATTTGGCCCCGAAGCTGGGCGTTGCGCCACCATGGCCTACGATTACACGGTGTTCGCAGGCACTCAGGGGCTGACGAATCACCGCAAGGCAGACCGAATTCTTGCTCTGGCCGAGCAATGGCGAATCCCACTGGTTCTATTCGCGGAAGGCGGCGGGGGTCGCCCATCCGACACCGACGCCAACGGCGTGTCCTTTCTGGACTGTCATACCTTTGTCAGCATGGCACGGCTCTCCGGCGTCGTGCCCACGCTCGGTATTGTCTCCGGCCGTTGCTATGCGGGCAACGCGGCGCTGCTCGGCTGCTGCGACACCATCATTGCCACCAGAGACGCCAATCTGGGGATGGCGGGACCCGCCATGATCGAAGGCGGTGGTCTTGGGCGATTCAGCCCGGAACAAGTGGGGCCGGTTTCTGTCATGGGACCCAACGGAGTGATTGATGTCCTGGTCGAGGATGAAACTGAAGCGGTTAGTGTGGCGAAGAAATATCTGTCCTACTTTCAGGGTACGTTGGAAGACTGGCAGTGCGACGATCAACGACGGTTACGCCACCTGATTCCGGAAAACCGCATGCGGGTCTACGATATCCGCCAGGTTATCGAAACCCTGGCCGATCAGGACAGTGTTCTGGAACTCCGCAGCCAGTTTGCGCGAGGCCTGATCACGGCATTGGTCCGTATTGAAGGTCGCCCCATGGGCCTGATCGCCAACAACCCGGCCCACCTGGGCGGAGCGGTCGATGCCAGCGCAGGCGACAAGGCTGCCCGCTTTATGCAGCTCTGTAACGCCCACAGCCTTCCGATCCTGTCACTGTGTGACACACCGGGCTTCATGGTGGGGCCTGACGCCGAAAAACAGGCCACCATTCGCCACATCTCGCGTATGTTCGTGGCGGCAGCCAAACTCAGTGTGCCTTTCTTCACCGTGATTCTGCGTAAGGCGTACGGTCTTGGCGCCCAGGCCATGGCAGCGGGCAGCATGCTCACCCCCTTCTTCACGGCCGCCTGGCCCAGCGGTGAGTTCGGGCCCATGGGCTGGGAAGGCGCCGTGCGCCTTGGCTTTGCCAAAGAGCTGGCCGCCCAGCCCGATGAAGAATCAAGGCAGAAGATGTTCGAGACCCTGGTTGCAAAGGCCTATGAGCAGGGCAAGGCACTCAATGTAGCCAGCTATCTGGAGATTGATGCGGTGATCGACCCGCAGGAAACGCGGGCCTGGTTGGTTCGGGGCCTGAATTCCACGTCCGGTAATCGCTCTGTAGAAGCCAGGAAATTTGTCGATACCTGGTGACCGGGGATTCTAGAATTGGCTTCGGCCCCTGAGCAAAACCTGAAACTCATCAATACTGTCGTCGCCATCCAGAGGGAAGGCAAAGTCCAGGTGCAGCATACGCTGTACCTCGATGCGGCTGGACGCCAGCCTCATGCCAAAACCGACGTCTTTCAGCACCCCTTCATCCGGCCCATTGTTCCGATCGTCGGTGAACCAGGCGCGGCCTACGTCGGTGAACAATACTCCGCCTACCCGGAACAGCTTGAAGGGATGCCAGTCCGGAAAATAACGCCGCTCCAGGGTCCATAGCACCCGGCGGTTACCCTGCTGGTATTCACTGGGA
>JAWWAT010000286.1:0-5002 GCA_033721635.1 Marinobacter sp.
CGGCCTGGCCTCCTATGTGTTCACCAACGATGCCGAGCGCGCCCAGCGCGTGGCCGCCGGCCTGCGTTTCGGCCACTGTGGCTGGAACACCGGCACCGGCCCGACACCGGAAGCGCCGTTTGGTGGCATGAAGGCCTCGGGTATTGGCCGTGAAGGTGGCCTGGAAGGTCTGTTCGAGTTTGTGGAAGCGCAAACGGTGCCGAGAGGCTTCTGACTTCTGAAATAACAGCCCTCATCCATGGGGGTGTCGCACGGGGGAGGTTCCCCTTCAGGACACCCTAAGAGCACAACCATGTGCGCTTGGCTGTGGCCCTCCTTGGCCACAGACAGTCCTGAAGGGGAACCTCCCCCGCGCTCTTTCCGACATTGGACGAGGGCTTATCAATTAATTATGTCTGGTATCCCGTAGGTCGGATTAGCAGCGCGTAATCCGACGAGCTTTTTGAGAATAACCCCGCCCGACAAACCTCCTTTTCTCCTGTTATACTCGTTAACCTGTTTATTTAACCAGTAGCGAACCGATTCTTTATGGACGTCTCCCACATCATCGATCCGTTGAACGATGCCCAGCGCGAAGCTGTAACTGCGCAGAATGACCACTTGCTGGTGCTTGCCGGCGCTGGCAGCGGCAAAACCCGTGTGCTGGTACACCGGATCGCCTGGTTGATGACTGTGGATCGGGTGCCGCCCACTGGCATCCTGGCGGTTACGTTTACCAACAAGGCCGCCAAGGAGATGCGTTACCGCATTGAGCAGATGATGGACATTCCGGCTCGCGGCCTCTGGTTTGGCACCTTTCATGGCATCGCGCACCGACTGCTGCGCTCGCACTGGAAGGACGCCGGGCTGCCGGAGAACTTCCAGGTGCTGGACAGCGATGACCAGCTGCGGCTGATCAAGCGGGTGATGCGGGAAAACCAGATCGACGAGAGCAAGTGGCCGCCGAAGCAGGCCCAGTGGTTTATCAACAGCCAGAAAGATGAAGGGCTGCGGGCGGATCATATCCAGGAGAACCCGGGCGATCAGTTCCTGTCGATCATGCTGAAGATCTATCGCCAGTACGAGAAGCTCTGCCAGCAGGGTGGACTGGTGGATTTTGGTGAGTTGCTGCTGCGTTCCCACGAACTCTGGCTGCATCGGCCGGAGCTGCTGGCCCATTACCAGGGCCGGTTCCAGCATATCCTTGTGGATGAGTTCCAGGACACCAACACCATTCAATACGCCTGGCTGCAGGTGCTGGCCAGCAATCGGGTGCCGCTGACGGTGGTGGGTGACGACGATCAGTCCATCTACGGTTGGCGGGGCGCCAAGATCGAGAACATCCAGCAGTACCAGCGGGATTTCCCCAATTCGCGGCTGGTGCGTCTGGAGCAGAACTACCGCTCCACCCAGATGATTCTGAAGGCGGCCAATGCGGTAATCGCCAACAATCAAGGCCGCCTGGGCAAGGAGCTCTGGACCGACGGCCCGGAAGGCGAACCGATCAGCCTGTACGCGGCGTTCAACGAACAGGACGAAGCCAACTACATCGCCGACAGTATTTCCGCCTGGGTGCAGGACGGCAATCTGCGGAGCGAATGTGCCATTCTCTACCGTTCCAACGCCCAGTCCCGGGTCCTGGAAGAAGCGCTGATGCGTCAGGGCATTCCGTATCGGGTCTATGGCGGCCTGCGCTTCTACGATCGCCAGGAAATCCGTAACGCCCTGGCGTACCTGCGGCTGGTTCAGTATCGCCGCGACGATGCGGCGTTTGAGCGGGTGGTGAACGTGCCGCCCCGTGGTATTGGCGCCAAGAGCCTGGCGGAGCTGCGGGAATACGCGACCGAGCAAAGCATCTCATTATGGGAATCTTCCGAGCGCCTGCTGGAGGCCGGGCAGGTGAAAGGCCGCGCCAAAACCGGGCTGCAGTCGTTCATTGGGATTATTGAAAAACTGTCCGGCATGGTGGGGGACGCGACCCTGCATGGATTGATGAAACAGACCATTGAGGACAGTGGCCTGAAGGACTACCACGCGAGTGAAAAGGGCGAGAAAGGCCAGGCGCGGGTCGAGAACCTTGAGGAACTGGTCAACGCCCTGTCTGACTATGAGGTGGAAGACGGCGTGGACCCGCTGGCGGAGTTCATTGCCCAGGCAGCGCTTGATGCCGGCGAATCCCAGGCCGAGGCCCATGAGGACAGCGTCCAGCTGATGACTCTCCATTCCGCCAAGGGACTGGAGTTCCCCATGGTGTTCCTCGCTGGCGTGGAGGAAGGCCTGTTCCCTCACGGCATGTCCCTGGAAGAGCCGGGTCGCATGGAAGAGGAACGTCGTCTGGCCTACGTGGGCATTACGCGGGCCATGAAAAAGCTGGTGCTCACTTACGCCGAATCCCGGCGTTTGTACGGGCAGGAGAAGTTCAACGCCCTGTCCCGGTTCGTGAGGGAGATTCCAGGCGACTGTCTGCAGGAAGTTCGGCTGCGCAATACTGTGACCCGGCCCGCCATGGTGGAGCGTCCGAATGAGAGCCTGTTTGCCCAGGATTCGGCGCAGCAGTCAGGCTTCAGCCTGGGGCAGCGGGTGCGTCATCCCAAGTTTGGTGAGGGGATTGTGATGAATTCAGAGGGTACCGGCCACCATACTCGGGTGCAGGTGAACTTTGATGAGGGCGCCAAGTGGCTGGTTCTGGCTTATGCGCCTCTTGAGGCCTGCTAACTTTAAGCAGGCCTACATCAGCACTGCGTATATTACACCCGCCAATACGATCCGATAGATCACATACGGCCACATCCCCACCTTGTTCAGCCATTTCAGGAAGAAGTGAATCGCTGTGATGGCCATCAGGAATGAGGTGACTCCGCCGATCAGGAAGCCACTCCAGTCCACCACAACATCCGAAGTCGCCACTTCCAGAAGTTTCACGGCCGATGCCAGCACGATAATGGGAATTGCCAGCAGAAAAGAGAATCTGGAGGCGGTTTCGCGGGTCATGCCGAGGAACAGGCCGGCGGTGATGGTGACGCCGGAGCGGGAGGTGCCGGGGACCAGGGCCATGGCCTGGGCAATGCCGACGAGGACGGCGTCTTTCCAGTTCAGTTTGTCCAGGGTGCGTTGGCGTTTGGGTAGCCAGTCTGCGAGGCCCAACAGTAGGCCAAAGAACAGGGTGGTGAAGAAGATGACTTCCACCGCCCGCAGTTCGTTGTCGATCATATCCAGCAGCGCCAGACCGGCCAAACCTGCCGGGATGGTGCCGATTACCAGGTACCAGGCCAGGGCGCCCTGTCCGACGATTTTGCGTTGGCCAATGGAGATCAGTCCGTCCCGGGCAATGCCGAAGACGTCCCGTCGGAAATAGAGCACAACCGCCAGCAAGGTCCCGACGTGCACCGACAGGTCGAAACCCACGCCCTGATCGGTCCAGCCGAACAATGCCGGGGTGAGGATCAGGTGGGCGGAGCTGGAGATGGGCAGGAATTCAGTCAGTCCCTGGAGAAGGCCAAGGAAAAGGGCCTGGAAAACGTCCATTGCGTGGATTCCGTCAGAGTCAGTGCGTCAGAAATGTGGGCGCGATATTAGCAGGGTGGGGGTGAGCTGAACAGGTAATGCGAGTGAGGCCAGCGCCGTGACGAAAAGCCTGGCGCTGGCCGTCGCGATTTATGCCGGGAAGCGATCCCGGGTGTTGTTGGCAATGCGAACCAGCACGAGCATCAGAGGTACCTCCACCAGCACCCCGACCACGGTTGCCAGTGCCGCGCCAGATTGCAGGCCAAAGAGGGCGATAGCAGCAGCCACGGCCAGTTCAAAGAAGTTGCTGGCGCCGATCATGGCGCCGGGAGCTGCGATGCAGTGTCTTACTTTCCAGAGCCTGGCCCAGCCGTAGGCCAGGAAGAAAATCAGAAAGGTCTGAACAATCAGCGGCACGGCGATCAACACGATGTGCAAGGGGTTGTTCAGGATCACCTCGCCCTGGAAGGCGAACAGCAGCACCAGGGTGACGATCAGCGCGGCCGGGGTGACCGGGCTGAGTCGCTTCATGAAGACATCGTCGTACCATTGCTGACCGTGGCGCGAGATCAGGGCGCGGCGGGTCAGGTAGCCGGCCGTCAGCGGAATCACGATGTACAGCACCACGGAAAGAAGCACGGTATCCCAGGGCACCTGGATGTCGGAAATGCCCAGCAGGAACACGACAATGGGCGCGAAGGCAAACAGCATGATGATGTCGTTCAGCGATACCTGAACCAGTGTGTAGGCCGCATCGCCTTTGGTCAGATAACTCCACACGAACACCATGGCGGTGCAGGGTGCCGCACCCAGGAGGATCGCGCCGGCGAGGTACTCGCTGGCCAGTCCCGGAGCGATCCAGGGCTCGAACACCACCATCAAGAAGAACCAGGCAATGGCGAACATGGTGAAGGGCTTGATCAGCCAGTTGACGATGGTAGTGATCGCCAGGCCTTTCGGTTCTTTCCGTAGGCCGACCACCGCACTGAAATCAATCTGCGCCATCATCGGGAAAATCATCGCCCAGATCAGAATGGCGATGGGGATGGAGACCTGCGCGTATTCGAAGCGGGACAGAGTCTCGGGCACTACGGGCGCGAACTGGCCGAGGGCAACCCCGGCGATGATGGCCAAAGCCACCCACACCGACAGGTACCTGCCGAACAGGTCCATGCCTTCGCCGGAGCCTTCCGCCTGGGTAATCTCGGTATTGCTACTCATTGCCTTTCCCTCACATGGACCGCTGGTTGACGCGTTTGGACACTTCCTCGGCAGTCTCCACCCGTTCCGAATAGCGGTCGGTCAGGTAGTCGCTCCGGTCACGGATCAACAGAGTAAATTTCACCAGCTCCTCCATCACATCGACGATGCGATTGTAATAGGGCGAGGGTTTCATTCGGTCGTTATCATCAAACTCCATAAACGCCTTGGGCACGGACGACTGATTGGGGATGGTAACCATCCGCATCCAGCGACCCAGCACCCGCAGCTGATTGACGGCATTGAAGGACTGGGAGCC
>JAWWAT010000287.1:0-4954 GCA_033721635.1 Marinobacter sp.
ATCCGGCCTCAGGGCGAGTCGTTTGTGGCGTCGAAATAAGCTAACCTGTCAGATACTTAGCAACAGACCGGGCCTTGGCGAATGCTGAAGATAAATCGAGAAAACCTGAAGTCCAGCCACCAGCTTGTCTGGTTCATCATCGATTTCCTGATGCTGGGGCTGCTGATCATCAACCTGGCATTCATTATCTGGGACTCGATCTATAACTTTGTTGCTGTTCAGAATCTCCTGAAAGAACACGCCCCCGCCATTCAGTCGGCTTACCATCCCATTCACGAACGCTTCATCTTCTACGATCTGATCTTCGTGAGCATTTTCCTGACCGAGTTCTTTGTTCGATGGGGCTACGCCATCAGGGCCAATGTCTATGACCGCTGGTACTTCTACCCGTTCATACACTGGTACGACCTGGTGGGCTGTATTCCGGTGGGCAGCCTGCGCTTCCTCCGTATCCTTCGGGTGATCTCAATAATCTATCGACTGCACCAGTACAAGATTATTGATATCACGAACACCAAAATTTACCGCTTCGTGAATTTCTATTATGAAGCCTTCATGGAAGAGCTTTCCGATCGCATCGTACTCAAGGTGCTTAGCGGTGTGCAGGAGGAGGTCAAACGGGGCTCTCCCCTGTTCGATAAGATCCAGGAGGATATTCTCTACCCCCGACGGGAAATGCTCTCAGACTGGATCTCCAAGCGGGTTGCGGAGGCAGCACAGGAAGGCTATGTGCCTAACCGCGGAGCGCTGCGCAGCTACCTTGAGGACCGGGTCGACAACGCCCTCAAGCAGAATCTCGAATTATCCAGGCTGAAGTATCTGCCGGTGGTGGGTCCCACCATTCAGGAAACTCTGGAAGAGGCCGTGGGGGACATCGTTGCCCACGTAATACACCAGATTCTCGAAGACCTGGCCTCCGCCTCCAACCACGCCTTCATTGAAGACATCGTGAACGTCTTCCTGCCGACACCCGGGGAAGTGAAAGCCGATGAGGCCCAGAACGAAGCCCTGATCAATCTGATTATCGAGATCATCGACGCAATCAAGGTGCAGGTAAACGTAAAACACTGGCGATCCGAGTTGCCCTGATCTGGCGATCTTTCAAAAACTAACAACAAAGAGAACATCCATGGATGCAACGCAATTGCCCTTGCACTACCAATCCGCCCATGACCTTCTGGCACAGCTTGAGGCCGGCACCCTGACCAGTGAGGCGCTGACCAATGCCCTGTTGAACCAGATCCGCGAACACAATCGGGCCATCAATGCCGTCGTGACCCTGGATGAACAACAGGCACTCGCCAATGCCCGCCAGGCCGATGAACAACGTGCAGCCAACGCCGTAAAGGGGCCACTGCATGGGTTGCCCCTCACCCTGAAGGACACCTGGGAAGTGGCGGGCCTGACCTGCACCGCAGGCGCCCCGGCCCTCAGAAACCATAACCCCGAATACCACGCTGACGTTGTGCAGAGGCTGGAGGACGCAGGTGCCATTATCCTGGGCAAAACCAATGTACCCATCTATGCCACCGACCTGCAGAGCTACAACAAGCTGTTCGGGGTAACCAACAACCCCCACAACCCGGCTCACACGCCCGGAGGCTCCTCGGGCGGCGCAGCGGCAGCCCTGGCTGCCGGCATGACGCCCCTGGAAGTGGGCAGCGATCTGGCGGGCTCCATACGCACACCGGCCCACTTTTGCGGCGTGTTCGGCCACAAGCCGACCCGCTCCCTGGTGTCGTTTCGCGGTCATATTCCCGGACCGCCGGGCACCCAATCCCAGCCAGACCTGGCCGAGGGCGGCCCAATGGCGCGTAACGCCCGGGATCTGGAGCTTCTGCTGAAAGTCATTGCCGGGCCCCGGCCAGCCGAACAACGCAGCTGGGCGCTTCAAATGGCACCATCAGAACTTCGAAGCCTCGACCAGGCTCGCGTCGGATTATGGCTGGAAGATCCCCTGTGCCCGGTAGAGCAGGAACTGACCGAGGGCTATCAGGCCCTCGGCAAGTCGCTGGCTGACCGGGGCGCACTGGTCACCGACGCCGGTCATCCTTTACTGAGCCTCGAGCATATCCTGCCCGCGTACTTCAACCTGCTCGGCGCACTACTGAGTACGTCCCTGAAGCCCGCCCAGCGCCGGCAGATGAAATGGATCGCCCGACTGGAACCCTGGCTCAAGTTCCTGGGCCCGATGACGCCGTTTATCGGTGAATACGGTCGAGGCGTGAACCAGCCGGTCTACCAGTGGATGGCCTGGAGCGAGATGCGTGAGAAAATGCGGGCTGAAATCGAATCCCTTTTTCAGGAAGTGGATGTTCTGCTAACGCCGGTAACACCAACCACCGCCATCCGGCATGACCACACCCACCCGGTCTTCAAACGCCGAATCACTGTCGCTGGCCAGCCACGGGCGTACATGGACCAGTTCTGCTGGATCGCCCTCGCCACCCTGCTGGGCCTGCCCGCCACCTCCGTACCCATAGGGCGGACGCAAGAGGGCCTGCCATTCAATATTCAGGTGATTGGTGCACCGGGGATGGATCTTACTACGATCGGGTTTGCGGGACTGCTGGAGGAGGCAGGGCTGGCTGGATTTGTTCAGCCAGAAGGATTCTGAAAAACGTGGAAATAGAAACGAATAAAGCCGGCACTTGGCCGGCTTTATTTGAATTGGTAGCGGGGGCTGGATTCGAACCAACGACCTCCGGGTTATGAGCCCGACGAGCTACCAGACTGCTCTACCCCGCATCAAACTGGTTGTTTCTCAGGGAACCCCTGATCAACGTGGCGCGCATGATAAGGGGTGTGACCGACACTGTCAAAGGATAGTTCCGGATTTCCGCAAACTTACCTTTCCAGAATTGCCGTAACCCCTTGTCCACCTGCGGCGCAGATGGAGATCAGGCCCCGACCGCTGCCCTTCTCTTCCAGCAACTTGGCCAGCGTCGCAACAATGCGGGCACCGGTGGCAGCAAACGGATGGCCGGTCGCCAGGCTACTGCCTTTGACGTTGAGTTTGTCGCGGTCAATGCTGCCTAGTGGCTTGTCCAGACCCAGACGCTCCTTGCAGAAGGCCGGATCTTCCCAGGCTTTCAGGGTACAGAGCACCTGTGCGGCGAAGGCTTCGTGGATTTCATAGAAGTCGAAATCCTGAAGGGTCAGCCCCGCCTTCTCCAGCATCCGGGGCACCGCGTAGGCAGGCGCCATCAGCAGGCCCTCCTTCTTGTCCACGAAATCCACAGCCGCAACCTCCGAGAACGTCAGCCAGGCCTTAACCTCATAGTTATTGGCCTTCGCCCATTCCTCACTGGCCAGCAACACGCAAGACGCGCCATCCGTCAAGGCCGTGCTGTTGGCTGCCGTCATGGTGCCATTTTCCCGGTCAAAAACCGGCTTGAGCGTGGCCAGCTTCTCCAGCGTGGTATCCGGCCGCACAATGTTGTCCTTCTCAAGCCCCGCCATCGGCGTCAGCAATTCGTTGAAGAAACCCTCGTCATAAGCCTTGGAGAGCTTCTGATGGCTATCAAAGGCCAGCTTATCCTGATCCTCCCGGGCAATATCCCACTCCTTCGCCGTCACCTGGGCATGCTCACCCATCGACATACCGGTCCGGGGTTCGCCATTCTCGGGAACTTCAGGTTTGAGATGGCTCGGCCGGAACCGCCCCAGAATCTTCAGCCGCTCGCCCGCCGTCTTGGCCCGGTTCAGATCCAACAGAATCTCGCGAAGCCCCTCACCCACACCGATCGGCGCATCGGACGTGGTGTCGGTTCCTCCGGCAATGCCACACTCGATCTGCCCCAGGGCAATCTTGTTGGCTACCAGAATCGCCGCCTCCAGCCCCGTGCCACAGGCCTGCTGGATATCATACGCCGGCGTCTCCGGTGCCAGCCCACAACTCATGACCGCTTCCCGGGTCAGGTTAAAATCCCGCGAATGCTTGATAACCGCCCCGGCAGCCACCTCGCCCAGCCTCTGCCCCTCAAGACCATACCTGTCCACCAGCCCCCGCAGAGCCGACGTCAGCAACTCCTGGTTACTGATCTTGCTGTAGGCTGTATTGGAACGAGCGAACGGAATCCGGTTACCGCCCAGCACAGCTACGCGGCGAATACCCGAAGGCGCGGTACTGGTCTTTTTCGATGTAGCGGTTTTCTTACGCGGAGCTTTCGATGCTTCTGCCATGATCAATTCATCCGTTTTGAAGTAACTGTGATGTCCGGGAGGAACATCGGAGGAGGGCTTCCCAGAACCGTGGAGCGCCAGGGATGGCGCGACCGAGCCCTACATGGATGTATTTACGGGCGTGTTCTGGGAAGCCCTCCTCCGATGTTCCCTGCACCCAAATTGGGTTATTAATGACGACAGTTTATCGAGAACACCAAGTGCCTCATTGGCACCCCTGACAACACCCTACAGGCATTGAGTCAATCCAAAAACTATCCGATTCTTTACTCTGTAGGAAGATTCGCATCCAACAACCCGAATGCAAACACAAGGAAGACCTCATGTCTGACCTCTATCTTAGAATAGTAAACACCCCCGTAGGCAAAACCGCCGCGCAATCCCTCGGCCTGCCAGCACCGGTGCCACTGAAACGCCTGAAGCGCACCGACCAGCCGTTCATTGAAGGAGACGTCCTTATCGGCGCCGGCAACGGGGCGAAAGCCATCGCCGCCATTGGCAGCACCCTCAGCGCCAGTGCCGCCACACTGCACCACGCCAGCGGCAATGACCGCCTGAAAGACTCATCCAAAGCCGGAAATAAAGCCAAACCATTGGATCTGGGGTCGGAAATCGACCATAAGTTCTCGGCCCTGGTGTTCGACGCCACCGGCCTGAAAGGACCGGACGACCTCCGGGCCCTTTACGATTTTTTCCACCCCACCATCAAGAAACTCGGCGGTAACGCCCGCGTTCTTGTTATCGGCCAGAACCCTACCAGCTGCCGCAA
>JAWWAT010000288.1:0-4948 GCA_033721635.1 Marinobacter sp.
GATGCGGCCCAGGATGCCAAGGCTCTGGGTTTTGACGGCGTCGAGATCCATGGCGCCCATGGTTATCTGCTGGACCAGTTCCTGTGGGAAGGCACCAACCAGCGCGACGATGAATACGGTGGCAGCCTGGAAAACCGCCTGCGTTTCGTTGTCGAGATCGTTGAGGCGGTGCGTCATCGGGTCGGCCCGGACTTCCCGATCATGCTCCGGTTCTCCCAATGGAAGCAGCAGGATTACGAGGCCAAACTGGTCAACAGCCCGGAGGAACTCGAACGGTTCCTCAAGCCCCTGGTGGAGGCCGGTGTGGACATTTTCCACGCCTCCACCCGCCGGTTCTGGGAGCCGGAGTTTGAAGGCTCGGATCTGAACCTGGCGGGCTGGACCCAGAAGCTTTCCGGTAAGCCGACCATGTCCGTGGGCAGTGTCGGGCTGACGGAAGACTTTATCAGCGGCACCTTTGCCAGCAAGCAGGAAGCGGTTGAAAAAGCCGGCATCGATGAGTTGGTGGAGCGCATGAACAACCATGAGTTCGAGCTGATTGCCGTCGGCCGAGCGCTTCTGCAGGATCCTGAATGGCTGATCAAGGTGAAGGAAGGCCGCCTGAACGAGGTGGAGTCCTTCGCCAAGAAGTCCCTCGCCAAACTGTATTGATCATCCCCTTCGATCAGACGATCGAAACCTGCCGCAGAGCCTTCGGGCCTGCGGCTTTTTTGTTTCCGGTCAACCTGTCGTCATCGTAATCGCGTCTGAACTGAGACACGTTATGATGGGTGAAACTCACGCGAATATGAGGGATTGGTATGTCGATGATTGGTTCGGTTAAAACGCTGTGCGTGGCCCTGGTGATGGCGGCCATGGTGGGCTGTGCGACCGTTGGCAAAGACTTCGCCACCCACAATGTGGACCAGATCCGGATTGGTGAAACCTCCCGGGCCGATATTCAGGAGATGTTCGGCGAGCCCTGGCGCACCGGTATTGAAGATGGCAAACGCACCTGGACCTATGGCAAGTACAAGTGGTCTGCCTTTGGGGATGCCGAAACCACCGATTTGGTGGTGCGATTCAATCAGGACGGAACCGTGTCGTCCTATGTGTACAACACCACCGAGTAATTCCGAAGTAAACAGGCGCGGGGCTGGTTCAGCCCCGCAGACCTGACACCAGCTTGTCGATGCTTTC
Organism: Marinobacter sp.; assembly: GCA_033721635.1. Lineage (GTDB taxonomy): Bacteria > Pseudomonadota > Gammaproteobacteria > Pseudomonadales > Oleiphilaceae > Marinobacter. Next base: position 1,180 of record JAWWAT010000288.1, read on the forward strand.
CTTGGCATCGCCGAACAGCATACGGGCGTTGTCCTTGAAGAACAGCGGATTTTCCACCCCGGAATAACCGGTAGCCATGCCCCGCTTGAGGATGACCACCTGGTGGGCCTTCCAGACCTCCAGCACCGGCATGCCGGCAATCGGGCTGCCGGGATCTTCGGCGGCGGCCGGGTTCACGGTGTCGTTGGCGCCTATGACCAGCACCACGTCGGTATCCGGAAAGTCGTCGTTGATCTCGTCCATTTCCAGCACGATGTCATAGGGTACGTGGGCTTCCGCCAATAGCACGTTCATGTGTCCTGGCAAACGGCCGGCCACCGGATGGATGCCGAAGCGCACGTTCACGCCCTTGTCTCGCAGTATCTTGGTCATCTCGCTGACGCCGTTCTGGGCCTGGGCGACCGCCATGCCATAACCGGGCACGATGATCACCGACTGGGCGTTGCGCAATTCTTCACAGACGTCATCCACGCTGGATTCGTGGACCGTCTGGTCGGCATCGGCAGCCGCCGAACTGCTGCTGGTCTGGCCGAAGCCACCGAGAATCACGCTGATGAACGAGCGGTTCATGGCCTTGCACATGATGTAGCTGAGAATGGCACCGCTGCTGCCCACCAGGGCACCCACGACAATCAGCAGATCATTGCCCAGCATGAACCCGATGGAAGCAGCCGCCCAGCCGGAATAGCTGTTGAGCATGGACACCACCACCGGCATGTCGGCGCCGCCGATGGCCATGATCAGGTGAATGCCGAGAACCGAGGCAATAGCGGTCATCAGGATCAGGGCAACAATGCCCAGCGCCATGCTTTCGGTACCCAGGAACCAGGCCCCGAGGAACACACAAACAATGATCGCTGCCAGATTCATCAGGTGTCTGCCGGGCAGGGTCAGCGCCTTGCTGTCGATTCGGCCATCCAACTTGCCGCAGGCCACCAGTGAGCCGGTGAAGGTAATGGCGCCGATGAAAATGCCGACATACACCTCCACCAGCTTGATGGTGTGCTCGGTACCGGAGGTGGCAATAAGCGGCTCGATATAGCCGGAAAAGCCCACCAGCACCGCCGCCAGACCCACGAAACTGTGAAGCAGGGCGACCAGTTGCGGCATCTGGGTCATTTCCACCTTGTTGGCGATGGGAATGCCAATGCCGACACCGAGCAACACGGCAATGACGATGGCGGTGATGCCTCCATCCACACTGGCCAGTGTCGCCCCCACTGCGATGATGATACCGGCGACGCCGTAGAGGTTACCCCGACGTGCGGATTCCTGGTGGCTGAGACCACCCAGGCTGAGAATGAAACAGATACTTGCGACCACGTAGGCCACGCTCACCAGTCCTGTGCTCATATCGGGCGTCTCCTACTTGCGGAACATTTTGAGCATGCGATGGGTAACGCGAAAGCCACCACCCACGTTGATGCTGGCAATCAGCACCGCCACAAACGCCATGATGCCAACGGCAATATTCTCCGCCTGGGCAAGATGCAGAATGGCACCGATCACGATGATGCCGCTGATGGCGTTGGTGACGCTCATCAAGGGGGTATGCAGGGAAGGGGTTACGTTCCAGATCACCTGCCAACCGATAAAGCAGGCCAGCACGAACACGGTGAAGTGCTGCAGGAAGCTCTCTGGCGCGTGGGCGCCCACTCCGTAGAGTGCCAGTGCCGTGACCACGAACAGCACGCCCTTGCCGATCAGGCTGCGGCGGTCAGCGTGCTTTTTAGCGGCGGCTTTTGCCTCGGCTGAGGGCTCCTCGGTGCCCGGTGCGGGTTTGGGGCTGACCGGCGATTCCGGTTTTGGCGGTGGCCAGGTGATGTCCTCCTCGTGCACCACCGTCAGGCCGCGGATGACTTCGTCGTCCATGTTCACCACGGGTTTGCCGTCTTTCTCGGGGGTCAGTTCGGTAAGCAGGTGCACCAGGTTGGTGGCGTAGAGTTCACTGGCCACCTTGGCCATGCGGCTGGGCAGGTCGGTGTAGCCAATCAGGGTAACGCCGTGATGATGCGCTACCTTGCCGGGTTCAGTGAGCTCGCAGTTACCGCCGCGCTCAGAGGCCAGGTCCACGATCACGCTGCCGGGTTTCATGGATTTCACCATGTCGGCGGTGATCAGTTTCGGTGCTGGCTTGCCGGGAATCAGGGCGGTGGTGATGATGATATCCACCTCTTCCGCCTGCTCGGCGAACAGCGCCATCTCCGCCTTGATGAACTCCTCACTCATCTGCTTGGCGTAACCGCCGCTGCCGCTGCCATCCTCATTCTCGAAGTCCAGAACCAGGAATTCGGCCCCCATGCTCTCGACCTGCTCCTTCACCTCCAGACGGGTATCGAAGGCCCGAACGATAGCGCCCATGCTGTTGGCGGCGCCAATGGCGGCCAGGCCAGCGACGCCGGCACCGATCACCATGATTTTCGCTGGAGGTACTTTACCTGCAGCGGTGACCTGCCCGGTAAAGAAACGCCCGAAGTGGTTCGCCGCCTCAATCACCGCCCGATAGCCGGCGATGTTGGCCATGGCGCTGAGGGCGTCCATCTTCTGGGCGCGGCTGATGCGGGGCAGGCTGTCGATGGCGAAAGACGTGATCTTTCTGGCAGCCAGTTTTTCCAGGAGTTCCGGATTCTGGGCCGGCCAGATGTAGCTGACCAGAAATGCCCCTTCCTTCATTAGATCCGCTTCGTGCTTGCCCAGCGCCGGATTCTCCATGGGCGCGCGAACCTTCAGGATAAAGTCGGCCTCTTTCCAAAGAGAGCTGGTATCCGTTGCGATGGCTGCCTCGACTTTCTCATAGGCAGCATCGGAGTAGTTCGCGGCTTCGCCGGCGCCGCTTTCAACGATCACCTCGTAGCCGAGCCCGATTAACTTGTGAACAGAAGGTGGCGTTGCGGCCACTCGCCGCTCGTCCTCAAAGATTTCCTTGGGGATACCGATTTTCATTATTGGTGTGCCTCCGGATTTCCCGATCAATCACTTGTTCTGGTTATCTACATACTAGTGCAGGTTGCCAGATCTGCCCGGAAATCAGAGTTATCGGAGGTTTTTCAGCTGTGTTTCAGTGCCAGGTGTTCGACTTCAGACTGGGACAGATGGTCCAGCATCGCCCCCCGGAATTGCCGGTTGATGAAGTGCTCGGTTTCGGTCTGGATGGCTTCCCGCTGGGCGGGCTTCTCGATGTAATCCATGGCCCGGAACAGGATGTAGCGAATGGTCATGCGGGAGATTTCATGAATGGTTTCGGGCGGCACGGCGCTCACCAGCTGCCGCTCGACAATATCTTCGGCCATTTCCCGGGCGCTGGCTTCAAGTTGTGATTCCAGGGCACGGCGCAGCACCGGGGAAGGCCCGTGGAGTTCCCGGACGGCCACCGTCGTTGCCGCCGGATTGGCCAGGAAATAGTGGTACACAAACGCCACCGTATCCCGTGACGCCTGTTCGGAAGAATCCGCCATCTGCCGCAGATCCCGGACCCCGGCTTTCATCTCCTCGGCGATGTATCCAAGCACCTGCAGCCCGAATTCGTCCAGGCTCTTGAAGTGCCGGTAAAACGTATTCGGATTCAGCCCCGCTTCCCGGGCAAGCTCCCGCAGTCCCAGCGACGTCAGGCTCCGGGTTTCGGTAATCAGCCGAAGCGCCGCCTTAATGTGTTTGAGTTTTCCGCCGGTTTATCCGTTCATCTTTTCCTCTTGGTGGGGTGCAAGAGCGGCTGTCGGGGCCACCTTCCCACAAACGGCCAGCCCCCCAACCAGAGCCCGCCGTAAAGGCC
>JAWWAT010000289.1:0-4928 GCA_033721635.1 Marinobacter sp.
GGCTCGCCTGCGGCAAGCACGGTGTACCAGAGGTCCTCGGCGTATTTGGTCGCTTCCTTGAGGTAAATCTCGTACCCCTTCTCACCGGTGAAGCCGGTCTGGGAAACGATCACGTCGTGGCCGGCCACCTGGCCTTCCATCAGACCGTAATAGGGAATATCCCGAACGGCGTCGCCAAACAGATCCGCCATAAGCGCCTCGGATTTTGGACCCTGGATCTGCACGGGCGCGACATCGATTTCCGCAATGGTGACATTGAAGCCCATGCCAATGTTCACGCCCCGCATCCAAAGCTCAAGGTCACTGTCGGAGAGCGAGAACCAGAACTCGTCTTCGGCAACCCGCAGCAGAACAGGGTCATTGATGATGCCGCCCTCTTCATTGCACAGGATGACGTACTTGCCGCGCATCGGCTTGATCTTGGTCGCATCCCGGGTGATCACGTAATTCACAAACCGCTCGGCATCCGGGCCTTTGACCTGGATCTGGCGCTCTACCGCCACGTTCCACATGGTGACGTCGTGGATCAGCGACTCGTACTCCAACATGGCGCCGCCGTCTCCCGGGCGGACATACCCCCTGGGGTGATACATACGGTTGTAGACCGTCGCCCGCCAGCAGCCCGCCTCATAGGCCAGATGCCAATACGGTGACTTGCGAACCCGGGTGGAGATCAGCATTTCCACCGGCGTAGGCCCGGATTGGCGCAGGTTGATGGGAACCCGTCGATCCGACTGGTCAACGCTGTCGGGCTGGCGTGCAGCGCCCGCCCGTTGTTGTGGGTAATTCAGAAGTGCTTGCTCGAATTTAACGGCCATGGCTTTCTCCCCCTTGCCGGGTTGTCGATAGCCCTAATGTGGCCGTGTTTAAGGTTTCCGGGAGGGACCAATACGACACTCAGTCGACTAAAAGCGTCAGACCGATATCAAGTGCTTCAGCGAAGCTTCTCCAAAAGCCAAAAACGGGAAACCATGCACCAAATGTGCAAATCACCCGAATTTTTGCACCATGAGCATGCAACCAGCACCCATCCCAACCATCTGCGACTATCTGGTTGTGCACATTGCACAATACAGAACCGACAACCTGGCATAAATCGACCTGAAACACGGCCATGGCACAAACGTTGCCAACTCTCCTCGTGTTAACTACGACTCGGAGAGATCGCCATGACCACTGAACCAACACCCAAAGAACAGGATTACCCCTTAAGCCCCGTTCCCATGGATCAGCGCAAAAGCGTCTGGTCCATGGGGCTGGTACTCCTTGGCTTCACTTTCTTTACCGCCACCATGTGGGCCGGTGGCAGCGTTGGCGTTGCCTTCGACTTTTCCACCATGCTCATGGTGCTGGCCGTCGGCAATCTGCTGCTGGGGCTGTACGCAGCAGGGCTGGGTTATATCGCCGCGAAAACAGGCCTGAACACTGCCCTGATGAGCCGATTCACCTTTGGCGAACTGGGCAGCAAGCTTTCCGATTTTATTCTGGGCTTCACCCAGATTGGCTGGTATGCCTGGGGCACGGCCACCATGGCAATTTTGCTGGTCAAACTCACCGGAATGCCGGAGGGGATGACAACGCCGCTGATGGTGCTGTTCGGTTTTGCCTTCTGTGTCACCGCGTTTATCGGCTATCAAGGTCTGGAGTGGCTGTCTCGAGTTGCCGTACCCGCCATGATCATTCTGGTGGCCGTCAGCATGTCTATCGCCACGTCCGATGCCGGGGGCCTGTCCGGGCTTCTGGCGATTACCCCGACGAATGAAATGACCGTTGCTGCTGCAATTACGCTGGTGTTTGGCACCTTTGTCAGTGGCGGCACCCAGGCCACCAACTGGACCCGCTTCGCGAAATCCGGCAAAACCGCTGTGATCGCCACATTGCTTGCTTTCTTCCTGGGTAACGGCCTGATGACACTGATCGGCGCCTTTGGTGCCCTCGTTTATCAGCAGGCCGACATCGTCGACATCATGGTCGCCCAGGGTCTGGCCACACTCGGTATCCTGATGCTATTCCTGAATCTCTGGACCACCCAGGACAACACGGTTTACAACTTTGCGGTCGCGGGCTGCAACCTGATCCGTACCCGCCGCCGCAAGTCGGTGACCATTGCTGGTGCCGCGATCGGAACCGTACTGGCGGTGCTGGGCATGTATGAATGGCTGATCCCGTTCCTTGTTCTGCTTGGTACCTTTATCCCGCCGATCGGTGGCGTCATCATGGCCAGCTACTTTGTCGGTTACAAACGCCAGTATCCGGACCTGACCAAGGTTACATTGCCAGCCTTCAACGTACCGGGGCTCGCGGCCTACGCCATCGGCTCCACAGCCGCCTATACTTCCCCCTGGGTTGCACCCATTGTGGGTGTCCTGGTTGCAGCCCTGAGCTACAGCCTCATTCTGGTCGTCAGCGAAGCAGTCCGTGAGCGCAAAGCACAGGTAATGGGAGCGATCTGAGTGACACTGCGATGCAGGGACGTGCCACTTCTCCCCGGCCTGGACGCCATTCGGCTCCGGGGCGGGGAGTCCGCCGGAGATAACCCGGTACGTTGGCCCTATGTGGCGGAAAACCGCTCTTTCAAGAACTGGGTCAAAGGTGGCGAGCTGGTATTTGTGACCGGCATCAGCCGGCATCGCAGCCCCCAGAATCTGGCGGAATGCCTGTACGAGGGTAAGGAGTGCAATGTCTCCGGACTTGTCGTCCTCACCGGAGACGCTTACATCGGCCAACTGCCCAACACGCTCTGCCGGCTGGCCGACGAGCTTGCGATACCGCTGTTCGAACAGCCCTATTCGCTGCCCATGGTGGAAGTCACGGAGGCCATCGGCAGGGCCATTATCTGGTCCGAGCACGCATCGATTGAGCAGGTTGATCAGTCCATTCTGGCCGAATCTACCGAATTGCTCGACGCCTGGATCGCCTGCCGGGGCAACCAGAGTGCCATGGCAGAAGCATTAGGCTGCCACAGAAACACGATCCGCAACCGAATGAACCAACTCAGTGAATCACTACCGGCCCAGGGCAGCCGGACGGAACAATTCAGAACGCTGTTACTGGCTTACCTGCTATCAAAACCATAAAGGCGGGTGAGCAACTTACCGGAGACAAAATGACCAAACAATTGAATGCCATAGCGAACGCACGTCTACAGGGCCAGGATGGGCTGTACAGGCTCGACATCATCAACGGACGCTTTTCAGGTATCACCGCCCAGCCCGACAACGCCACCACCAGAGAGGGCGAACTGGATGCCGGGGCCAACCTGGTTACAGCCCCTTTCGTGGAGCCACACATCCATCTCGACGCCGCCATGACCGCCGGGGAGCCGCGCTGGAATAAAAGCGGCACCCTGTTTGAAGGCATTGAATGCTGGTCAGAGCGAAAGACAACGCTGAGCCATGAGGATGTCGTCAACCGCGCCACCCAGACCCTGAAGCTGTTTGCCGCCCACGGCATCCAGTACGTCCGTACCCATGTGGACGTGACCGATCCAAGCCTGACTGCCCTCAAAGCGATGCTTGACGTTCGCGAGCAGACCGCAGCCTTTGTAGACCTGCAGATCGTCGCCTTTCCCCAGGAAGGCATCTGGTCTTTCAGGAATGGCCGGGAACTCATGGAAGAAGCCGTTCGTCTCGGCGCCGATGTGGTGGGAGGTATCCCCCACTTCGAGTTTACCCGGGACTACGGCGCGGAGTCCGTTCGCTGGCTGATGGAGCTGGCTCACAAAAACGACCGGCTGGTGGACGTTCATTGCGATGAAATTGACGATCCGGAATCCCGGTTCCTCGAAGTTCTGGCGGCTGAGGCACTAAGACTCGACTACGGTTCCAGGGTATCCGCCAGCCACACCTGCGCCATGGGCTCCTACAACGACGCCTATTGCAGCAGACTGTTCCGATTGCTGAAAAAGTCCGGCCTTCGTTTTCTTTCCATGCCTACGGAAAGCCTGCATTTGCAGGGTCGATTCGACAGCTACCCCAAACGCCGTGGCATTACCCGGGTCCCAGAGCTGCTTGATGCAGGACTGAAAGTCGCCTTCGGCCAGGATTCCATCCGCGACCCCTGGTATCCGATGGGCAATGGCAACATGCTCCGCACCCTCGATGTCGGCCTGCACGCCTGCCACATGCTGGGAATGAACTGGATTGACCGCTCACTGGAGCTGATTACCGACAATGGTGCCGCTGCGCTTGACCTCGATGAATATGGCCTTGCCGAAGGGATGCCCGCGCGGTGCGTGGTGCTGCAGGGGAGCACCCCTTATGAAGTGCTGCTCGGGCAACGACCGGTATTGGCGTCCGTCAGGGACGGGCAGGTGCTGGTCCGGCGGGAGCCCGCCATACCGGAAACCGGCCTGATGCTCTAGCAGAGTTTTGCAGTTCAGAACAAAAGCGTGACGCCAGCGGTCACCACAGCGAAGAGCACGGATAACCAGACTACGGTCAGCCATGGGAAAGGCGGAGGCGGAGGTTCAATCGCCAACTCCTTTTCCAGGTAGTTTCGAAGCAGGCGGGTGTTGCGGGTATTGGCTTTGTACACCGCGTCAAAGCCATCACCTATCACCGGCAGCAGGCCACCCAGAAAATCAATGCCCATGTTGCGAAGCATGCGAAGCTTAACGGCCCTGCTGGCGCCCGCCCTCTGTGCTTCCACCAAAACGTAGCTGGCCAGCAACAGGCCCACTGCGTCCCCCACCACAGGCAATAGGCCAATCACTGCCTCCGCACCGATCCTTACATTGGTAAACGGAATAGCAATGTTGCTATCGGTGAAGCGGCTGAATTTATCCAGCCGCTCAAGAATGGCCCGCTGCCGGGCTTCGGTAGGTTTCGGCATCTACGCTCCAGTTCCGGATTTCACTCGGGCTTTGCGCCGATTTCCTCGAACGCCTGCACCAGCGTATCCGGTTCCTGGGCACCAGAGATCAGGTA
>JAWWAT010000290.1:0-4921 GCA_033721635.1 Marinobacter sp.
ATCGGAGGGCCTCAACGGCCCTCGGATAGACTCTCTTCATTCAACAGCGTCCGTTACGGCATGATATCAGGCCGCCTGACGTTTTCTGAGTGCTGACACCAGCTCGGCCTCGGGACGGGAAATTCCGCACGTGTTCATAAGATCGTCGATATCGGCGCCGAGATCAACCAGTCGAGAGGCCTCATCGTAGGAAATGCGCAGCGGATCGTTCTGACGCATTTCATCGAGCGTGGTCCGCAGTTCATGCAATTGGCGTTCACAGGTGACCAGCCTCTGCCCTACCCCCATGCTGCCGCTGGTTGTGGCATGGAGCTCCCGGCCAAGAGTGTCGCACCGCTCTTTCAGAGTTGCTCTAAGATTGCGCACCTGGCGCCCGAGCACCAGGCCCTGAGCAAAGACCAGAGATAAGGCCGCCACAGTCAGCGCCCAGGGAAGGTAGGAAGGAATTTCTGCAAACATGACGGATGTCTCCCGTTAATTGCCACGGAAGGCATCCATCTTCAGGCCCGTAACGGGTTGCCCCGGATTACAGTGCCGCGATTTCAGCCCATTCGTGGTCTGACAGCATCTTGTCGAACTCGACCAGAATGATCAGTTCGCCATCCTTGTTGCACACGCCCTGGATAAACTTGGCACTTTCCTCGTTACCCACGTTCGGTGCGGTCTCAATCTCGCTGGCTTTCAGGTACACCACCTCGGCCACGGAATCCACCAGAATGCCCATGACCTGGTTGGCGGATTCCATTACCACAATCCGGGTGGCATCGGTGACTTCCGCATCCGCCAGGCCAAAACGCCGGCGGGTGTCGATCACCGTAACCACGTTACCTCGCAGATTGATGATGCCGAGCACATAATCCGGGGCCCCCGGAACCGGAGCAATCTCCGTGTATCTCAGCACCTCCTGGATCTGCATGACATTCAGACCGTAAGTCTCATCATCCAGCCGGAAGGTAACGTACTGCAGTACCTGATCGTCGTGGGCCTGATTGGTTTGTCCGCTCGGGGATGCCATAGCGATGTTTCTCCTCTTGGGCTGCCCGGCGGGCAACCTGATCGTCAAAAAAATATCATCAGTGCCCAATACTATAGTTAAGGGCACAAACCGTGCCAGCATGGCTCGGTTTCATTCAGTAACCGTTGGTTGCGTCAGCTCAGATCCAGATGGTGCTCTCTTTCCGCCCGCACCAGCAAGTCTGCCATGGTGCGCACATCAATCAGGGCGCACATGTGGTCAATCACCGTGCCCGCCAGCCAGGGCCGTTTGCTGCGGGCGGTCCGCCAGCGAACTTCGTCGGGCCGGAGGGTAAAAGACTGGGCGACGTCGTCACAGGCCAATCCCCAGTCGCTGTTATCAAGCCGGATCACGAATCGGTAGTTGTCACGGGCTCCCGGCGGCACCCGCCCTGCCATGATCCATTCGGCGGAATCCACCACCCGCAGGTTTTGATCCCGATCCGGGCGTATACCCATGTACCAGCGTGGACTGCCCGGGATCGGGCGGATCTCTTCCTCAATACGATGAATTGCACCAAGCAGAATTAGCGGCACTGCCAGCTGCAGCCCGGCTACCGTGAATATCAGGCATTCGAACGGTTGTTCAGACCACTCAGGGCGTGACGGAGGCGCGGCCGGTTCTGGCTCCGGCTGGACCTGCACGTTTTGCTTCGGCACAGGCGCTTCCGGAGCCCGGCGTGCTGCTGGACGTACGGGTTCGGCCGGCTTTTCCTGGACACGCTTGGGCGGTTCAGGCCTGGCCGCCGGTTTTTCGACGGTTGGCTCCGGAGACGGTTTCGCGCTGGTTGCCACCGGTGGTTCCGGTTCCTGGGGTGCCTGTTCAGGCGCTTTGGTTTCCTCCCGCAGCGCTGTGTCCGTCGCTGTATGCAGCAACTCATCAAGATAACTGGCAATGGCGGTTTCCGGATCCGCCAGCCTTGTCAATTTATCGTCAGCCATGCTGACGCTCCTTCACCCTTCCCACTCTGGACATGAGATCATCCAGCAGATGGCTGTAGGCCCGGACACCGTGGGTCTCGGCATCAAGAGCAGAAGGCGTTATACCGCCCTGGCTGGCATCCCGGAACTTGGTATCCACCGGAATGGCAAACTGCCAGAGGGACTCACGGTAAGTCTTCCGCAACAGGTTCAGGCTCTTCACCGATGCCTGGGTACGCCGGTCGTACAAGGTGGGCACAATGGTGTAGGACAGCTCGTTCTTCTGGGAACGCATGATCATCTTGAGCGTATGGAGCATGCGCTCCAGCCCCTTGATGGCCAGGAACTCGGTTTGCACCGGAATAATCAGATGCTGCGCAGCGGCCAGGGCGTTCACCATCAGGACCCCCAGCGATGGGGTGTTATCCAGCAGGACATAATCGAAGTCATCCCAGAGCTGGGTCAAAGCCCTTGAGATAATCAGCCCCATGCCTTCAACGCCGATCATCCGGCGCTCGAGGGTGGCCAACGCCGCGCTGGCTGGCAGCAGGGACAGCCCCTTGCAACTGGTTTCGGTAATCAGCTGGGCCGGCAGCCCCTCGGGCACCTTGCCCTGATGCTGGAACAGATCGAAAACACTGTGGGCAATGGTGTCCGGGTCGTACCCGAACCAGCTGGTGAGCGAGCCATGGGGATCCAGATCCACAACGAGAACACGTTTGCCACGCTCGGCAAGCAAACCGCCCAGCGCGACAACACTCGTGGTTTTTCCGACTCCACCTTTCTGATTGGCTACTGCCCAGATTCGCACGCTTAGATTCTCCAGAGAACACTTCGGTGTGGCCGGCAACAAGCACTGGCCACCGTCCCGGTTATCGGCCATTCCCCGGACAACTTGAACGAATTGCATTGGGGAATTCCGGCAAGCACTTGCCGGCGCCTTTGGTTAAAAAGGATCAATACAGGAACCGTGCCAATGGCTCTATACGCATCTGCCGACGATCCCTTCAGCGCATGGCGCCGCGGATACTGGCGTCACGGGAAATCAGCAACACCACCCGCCGGTTTCTGCGCCGTCCCTCTTCCGTATCGTTCCGGGCAACCGGCTGATACTGGCCATAACCCACGGCTGCGAGACGCTCAGGTTCGATGCCCTCCATTACCAGCATCCGCACCATCGACGCTGCCCGGGCGGCAGACAACTCCCAATTGGAAGGATAACGGGAGGTGCTGATCGGCTGATTATCGGTAAAGCCTTCCACTTTGACCGCGTTGTCCCGGTTATTCAGCACCGTGGCGATCTTGTCGACAACATCGAACGCGTCGTAATGGGGCTCGGCGTCGCCGCTGCCAAACAACAGACTGTTGGGCAGATTCAGCTCCAGCCATTCGTCGCTGGTCTCCAGTGACACCACTCCCTGGTTGATCAGCTCGTCGAATTCCATCGATAACTGGTCGGCCATGGCTCGAAGTGCTTCCGTCCGGGCCTGGGCGTCCATCTCCGGATTACGAGGGGCTTCGGTGACCGCCGGCGGGATAACAGTCTCTGCGGGCGCGTTCAGTGACCTCTGGGGCTGATCGCCGATCTCAATAGGCTGGAAAGATCGCTGGGGAGCATTGAAAACACCGGTGAGGGTTTCCGACAGTACTTTGTACTTGCCTTCGTTCACAGACGATACCGAGTACATCACCACAAAAAAGGCGAACAGCAAGGTAATGAAATCCGCGTAGGAAATCAGCCACCGCTCTTTGTTGTGCAGATCATCGTCCTGTCGCCTACGGCGCCGCATACATTGGCCTGAGCATGCTTACTGCAGGAAGCCCCGCAGCCGCAATTCGATGGATTTCGGATTTTCACCCTCGGCAATGGCAATAATGCCATCGATCATCATGTCCTCGTAACGGGCCCGCTCGCGCACGATGCCGCGCATCTTGTTTGCAACCGGGAAAAACAGCAGGTTGGCCAGGGCCACACCGTAAATGGTGGCCACAAAGGCCGTTGCAATGCCGCTGCCCAGGGACTGTGGATCCTCGAGGTTGGTCATCACCTGGATCAGCCCCATTACCGCCCCGATGATGCCGATGGTCGGCGAGTAGCCGCCCATGGCCTCGAACACCTTGGCAGATTCCAGGTCTCGCTGCTCACGGGACTCCAGGTCCACCTCCATGATGCCTCTGATGGTCTCGGTTTCGGCCCCATCCACCAGCAGTTGCAGACCCTTGCGGGCAAAGGGTTCCGGCTCCCTCTCGGCAAGGCCTTCAAGTCCCAGCAACCCCTGCTTCCGGGCCTTGACACTCCAGTCGATGACCTTACCAATACCGTCTTCCAGATGAATGAACGGCGGAACGAATACCCAGCGCACCTGGGTAAAGGCCCTTTTCAGGACGGGCCAGGAGGTCTGCAGGATGGTCGCCGCCAGGGTACCCCCAATGACGATAATGGCTGCCGGCCCGTTGAACAGCGAGCTGACGGCCCCGCCCTCGAGCAGATTGCCGCCGAGTATGGCGGCAAAGGCCAGTATGACCCCGAGCAGACTCAGGATATCCATCAGCAGACACCTTCGACCAGGCGTGGCCCGATTTCGTCCAGCGCCATTACGTCGTCGGTGAGCCCAGCCTTGGCAACCGCCATGGGCATGCCGTAGATGACCGATGTTTTTTCATCCTGGGACCAGATGTCAGACCCACTCTGTTTCATCATCCGGCAACCTTCCTTGCCGTCCGAGCCCATGCCGGTAAGAATGACGCCCAGGGTCTTGCCCGGAAAGCTTCTGGCCAGGGAACCGAAAGTTACGTCGACGCAGGGCTTGTAATTGAGCCGCTCGTCGCCCGGCAGGATACGGATCCTGGCCTGGCCGCCCCGATTCTCGACCATCATCTGTTTGCCACCGGGCGCCAGCAAAGCAAGCCCGGGTCGCAACACATCGCCATCCTGTGCCTGGCGGACTTCGATACGGCAGAGCTTGTTCAGGCGCTCCGCGAAGGC
>JAWWAT010000291.1:0-4913 GCA_033721635.1 Marinobacter sp.
CCCCTCACAGCACCAGCTTCCGGATCACGATGGTGGCGGTACTCGGCTTTGAAATGGTCACCTGCTACATCCTTGACCAGAGCCGCCGGCGCAGCAAGCTCGGTCTCCTGAAGCTGGCTGCGGAATTCGAATATGCAGCCAAGCACGACACCCTGACCGGCCTGGCCAATCGCCGCGAGGCGCTTGAGCAGCTCGACATCGAGTACCAGCGCTACCTTCGCAACGCCCGGCCCTTTTCTGTGCTGCTGATGGATATCGACCTGTTCAAGAGTGTTAACGATAACTACGGGCATCATGTAGGAGACGAGCTCATCATCGCAGTTGCCAGGACGCTGCGGGAGCAATGCCGAAAGGTCGACACCCTGGCCCGCTGGGGTGGCGAGGAATACCTGGTGCTGCTGCCGGAAACCACGACGGAGGAAGCCTTGTCGTCCGCCAACCGGATCCGGGAAGCCTTTGCAGCCAGGTCTGTGGCCACGGAGCAGGGTCTGGTCCAGGCCACGATCAGCGTGGGTGTGGCATCGATCCGGGGGTGCGAATCCATTGACAGGCTGCTCCAGCGATCAGATGAAGCCCTGTACCGGGCCAAGTCCGAGGGCCGCAATCGCGTGTGCGGTTATGAAAACGAAGCCGCCGCCTGAACTACCAACCCTCACGAAACTCAACGTTCTGGTGGGCCAGACCGCTGACAAGCTCCTCTGACAGTCGTTGCTGGACATCGGCCAGCGCCACCCCGGGAACGAAATCACTGACCTGACACATGGCCATGCCGGCATAGCCACAGGGGTTGATGCGCCGGAAGGGTTCCATGTCCATATCCACGTTCAGTGCCAGCCCGTGAAAGGAACAACCACGGCGAACCCGGAGCCCGAGGGAAGCGATTTTGGACTCGCCCACGTAGACCCCAGGCGCATCAGGCCTGGGTGCAGCCTCAACACCCAGGCCGGCGAGGGTGCGGACAATGGCCTGCTCAATTTCATCCACCAGGGATCTCACACCCAGCTTCATGCGGGTCAGGTTGATCATCAGGTAGACCACGAGCTGGCCCGGCCCGTGATAGGTCACTTGGCCGCCACGATCCACCAGGATTACCGGAATATCGCCGGGGGCGAGAATATGCTCGGCCTTGCCCGCCTGACCCTGGGTATAAACCCTGGGATGCTCAAGGCACCAGAGCTCGTCCGCCACACTGTCATCCCGACCGGCGGTGAACGATTTCATGGCCTCCCAGGTTTCCAGATAGGGCTGTTCCCCCAGGGATCGGACAATCAGGTCAGCCATGGCGATCAGAGCACCATGTGCACGCGGCCACTGGCCTTGAGGTCTTCAAACAGGGCTTTGAGCTGCGCTTCCCCGGTAGCCACAATTTTGAGCTGGACCGAGGAGAAGCGGCCCTTGCTGCTGTCGTTAACCGTAATATCGGTTTCGCAGATGCCAGGTGCGTGCTGTTCGACAACCTCGACCACGAACTCGGTGAAATCCGGCGCGGCATTGCCGATCACCTTGATCACATAGTCGCACGGAAACTCAATTTTTGGCGCTTTCGGCTGACTCATGCCGCTTTACTCCCCGGGGATCCACATCACTTTACTGAAACAACTGAACGAAAAAGAGCTTGATGGCATCCCAGATCCGTTTGAAGAAACCGCCCTCGGGCACCTCGGTCAGGGCCAGCACCGGCTGATCAACCAGTACTTCACCGTTATAGGACACCCTGACCCGTCCCAGCTCATCACCGACATTGATGGGTGCTTTGATAACAGAATCAAGGTCTACTATGGACTCGAGATCATTTCGGGAACCCCTGGGAATGGTGACATAGACGTCTTCGGTCATACCCACCGAAATCTGATCAGCCTGGCCACCCCAGACACGGGCTTCGATCAACTCCTGGCCGGACCGGAACAGGCGTTCGCTCTCGTAGTAGCGGAAGCCATAGTTCAGCATTTTCTGGACTTCCTGGGCCCGGGCCTGCTCGCTACTCGTTCCCATGACCACTGCAATCAGTCGGGTGTCATTGCGCTTGGCAGAGGCCACTAGGCAATAGCCGGCTTCTTCGGTGTGACCGGTTTTAAGCCCATCAACGCTGTCATCGCGCCACAAGAGGGTATTGCGGTTTGGTTGCCGGATATTGTTATAGGTGAAGTGCTTCACCGTATATAACGGGTAGTTCTCCGGATAGTCATAAATAATCGCCTCGGCCAGAAGGGCGAGGTCATGGGCCGTTGAGAAATGATCCGGCGAAGGCAGCCCTGTCGCATTCTCGAAATGGGTATTCTTCATACCCAGAATCTGGGCCTGCTGGTTCATGATGTCGACGAACGCATCTTCGCTGCCGGCAACAAATTCAGCCAGAGCAACCGAAGCATCGTTGCCCGACTGAATGATGACGCCCTTCAGAAGATTCTCCACCGACACGGTCGACCCCTCTCGCACAAACGTCCGGGAGCCTTTCGTTTGCCAGGCCTTGACACTGATGGGAACCATGTCGGACATCGAGATGCGGCCCTCGTGAAGCTCCCTCTCGACAATATAAGCCGTCATCATTTTGGTCAGGCTGGCCGGAGGCAGGCGCTCGTGGCTGTTCTCCTCCATGATGATCCGCCCGCTCTTGGGATCCATCAGAACATAGGAGGTGCCGGCAATCTGCGGCGGCGACGGAATCAGTACTGACTGGGACATCGCCTTGCCCGTCAGGGCAAGCATCAGCACAAAGACAACGGATAGGGTTCGAAAAGCAGAGTTCAAGGCCATGGGTCCATTCATTCGTCGTTAAGTGTGTTTCTTTACTCGGATGTTTTTCAGTGTCTTTTTCTGGCGTGGTCAGTGCGTATCGGTCAGCAGGATGGACTGATCGAAGCCACGTGCCTCCAGGACGGCCTGGGTCCGCCTGGCGCTGTCTTCATCGCTGAACGGGCCCACCTGAACCCGATGAAAGCGCCCTGAAGACGTATCAACTGCCCGCACACGCATCGGGTTTTCCAGCACCGCCCTTACCTGGCTGAGCAACTTTTCAGCGGGGTCCCGGCTGCTGAAAGACCCGAGCTGCACAAACAATGACCGGTTGGTGGCCGCCATGTCACCGCTGGCCTTCACCCGCCCTTCGGCGTATCCGGCCGAGGGTCCTGGCGAAAAAGGCTCACCTGCGATGAACATGCTGCCGTCCGGCCTGACGGTGATGGCAGCGACTTCCACCCTCGCCGTGCCACGCGCCTGGTAACCCAGCTTCTTGGCCGCGGCGTAGGACAGATCGATGATTCTGTCGCCATGGAAGGGCCCACGGTCATTGACCCGCACGATCACCGAGCGACCGTTATCAAGATTCGTTACCCGGGCATAACCGGGAATCCGCAGGGATTTGTGTGCCGCGGACATGGTGTACATGTTAAAGGTTTCGCCGTTCGAGGTTTTATGGCCATGGAACTTTTCGCCATACCAGCTCGCCGTGCCCCGCGCGACATACCCATCGTTGCTGTCGAGCACGTGGTATTGTTTGCCCCAGACTTTATAGGGTGATTTATTACCGGCTCTTCGGGGCGCCTCATAAACGGGCACCGCATCGTCAAGCCCCGAGACGTCGAAATTGCCCGAAGGCGCCCGGTCCGTCGCCAGGGTATAGCGCGATGAATGGTCCGTTTCCGGAGCTGACGCACAGCCGCTGAGAATCATCGCCGCAACGATCGCCAGCAGGAGAGAAAATGAGGGCTTGCAGTTCACTGTCTGGAGTTCCTCTTGACCACATTGACCACCGAAATCAGATCACCGGCGGCCTCCCCTTCATTGTAACGGGTTCTCAGCCGGAATCACCATTACCCGGCTGCCATGATTGGAAGGGCCCGGTCAGGCACCAATCATTCGCCGATGGGTGTGAATGGACATGAGAACGCCAAAGGCTGCCATGAGCGTTACCCCCGAGGTCCCACCGTAGCTGATCAGTGGCAAAGGCACACCAACAACGGGCAACAGCCCGCTGACCATCCCGACATTCACGAAGATGTAGATAAAGAACGTCATGGTGAGCGCGCCTGCCAGAAGGCGACTGAAGGAATCCTGAGCCGTGGCCGCAATGTAAAGGCACCGGAGAATGATCAGGAAATACAGTGTCATCAGGATCAGCATACCCACAAACCCGAACTCCTCCGCGAGCACCGCCACAATAAAGTCGGTATGGCTCTCCGGAAGAAACTCGAGGTGTGACTGGGTCCCCTGCAGCCAGCCTTTACCATCCACGCCTCCGGAACCGATGGCAGTCTTGGACTGGATGATATTCCAGCCGGCCCCCAGAGGATCACTTTGCGGATCCAGGAGAGTCAACACCCGCTGTTTCTGATACTCCCTCATGACGAAAAACCACATCAGCGGAGCCGACACAGACACCATGGCTACGAAAGCGGCGATCAGTTTCCAGCTGATGCCGGCGAAAAACACCACGAAGATGCCAGCCATGCCCACCAGCAGCGAGGTGCCCAGGTCTGGCTGCTGCATGATCATGACCATCGGCACCAGCACAATCGCCAGCCCGACGGCCACATGCCGGAACCTGGGCGGCAGAAAATGCCTGGACAGGTACCAGGCCGCCATCATGGGCACCACCAGTTTCATCAACTCCGAGGGCTGGAACCGGGGCAACCCCGGTATTGCCAGCCAACGCTGGGCGCCCTTGGCACCAACGCCCACCAGCATGACGGCAATCAGTGCAACAACACCGGCTGCGTATAGCCAGGGAGCCCACCGACGAAACACCGAGGGGTCCAGTTGGGCAAACACCAGCATAACCACAAACGCCACACCCAGACGTATGCCCTGGGCTTTCACGACCTCCAGGTTCCGGTCGGCACCGCTGTAAAGTACAAACAGCCCACCGGAAACCAGCAGGAGCAGCAGCAGTAAAAGGATCGGATCCAGATGCAGGG